>CAYHFH010000147.1:0-2526 GCA_964355865.1 uncultured Gammaproteobacteria bacterium | reverse complement strand
CAAGGCGCCTGTCTGAAAAACAGGTTATCTGGGTGCAACTCCTAGTCTCGGCACAGGAAGCGGCGGTAATTCATCGGTAGAATGCTTCCTTGCCAAGGAAGATGTAGCGGGTTCAATTCCCGTCCGCCGCTCAAAATGATTAACGGGCCCCTATAGCTCAACGGATAGAGCACCTCTCTTCTAAAGAGGCGATGAAGGTTCGATTCCCTCTGGGGGCGCATAATTATGTATGAAAAAGTCTATTTTTTTATTCCTCGTATTTCTCTTTGTCTTCCCTCAAACGGTCGGTGCTCTCTATGATCCTACAAGCGTCCCCAACAATAAATATGGCATCCTTATCGTAGACATCAGTGATATCCCGGAACTACCGGCGCTCCTCAATAGTACCGGCGGGGATTGGGGATACGTCACGCTGGTCATCCCAGATAACGATCGCGATCACACGAAGTGGCAAAAGATTTTTGATCAATTACGCAGACTTCATCTTATCCCCATCGTGCGTTTGGCAACCCATGTCCAAGGATCAAGTTGGGCTAAACCAAACGAAAACGATGTACGGGAGTGGGTTCAATTTTTATCCAAACTCAATTGGCCTGTGGAAAACAGGTATATCGTCATCTTTAATGAGCCGAATCATGCAAAAGAGTGGGGAAATACCATTGATCCCGAAGGCTATGCAAAGATGCTCGTCGCCTTTGCCAAGGAACTCAAAGCTTCTTCTCAAGATTTTTTTATCCTGCCTGCTGGCCTGGATGCTTCGGCCGCCTCGGACGGTCAGTCGCTTGATGAACTTGAGTTTCTCAACCGTATGAAGCAAGCCGAGCCTGGGGTATTTGACGCGCTTGATGGATGGACCTCTCATGCGTATCCCAACCCGGGATTTTCCGGATCACCGGGGGCTGTGGGACGAAGGTCTCTCCGTGCCTACCAATGGGAGCTAGGTATCCTGCGTTCACTGGACTTTACCAAAAAAATTCCTGTTTTCATCACAGAAACCGGATGGCTCCATAGTCAGGGTAAATATACCAACACAAAGCTCCTATCATCGGAGTCTGTAGGGGACAATATCAGGTATGCAGCCGTATCCGTCTGGAATGACCCAATCATCGCTGCTGTTACTCCCTTTATTTTTAACTATCAGGATACACTTTTTGACCATTTTTCCTGGCGCCAATTTGGATCTGATTCCTACTATCCGCACTACTATGCCTACCAGGGAATTCCAAAAACCAAAGGCACGCCACGGCAAAGACAATCGTATGAAACAGAAAGCACGTTATTTCCTACGACACTCATAGCCGATTCTACCTATACATTTAGTTCTTCTATTCGTAATACCGGCCAAGGGATTCTTGACGTAAGAGATGGTTATGCACTCGAAATTGAAGATTCCAATCAATCGTTTGCCGTCATTGTGGAACCATTACCATTTTTGGAACCGGGACAAAAGGGCACGATCAGTTTTCATCTGAAAACACCCAAAAAGCCAGGGGTCTACCCCGTGCGTGCGATCATCACGCACTATGCCCAACAGACCACGATTCTTGAAAAGAATCTAGAGATTATCCCTCCGCCCAGTCTTGCCCTGCATGCTCAACTCGGCTGGCGTACGACCAGCGACGCACGAGACGTACAAGTACTCATCTACGATAAAGATTTTCTCATACAAAAAATTGTAGGATTAACGATGACAAAAGGGCAGGTACTTGTTCCGGGATTAACCAATATTATTCCCGGAGGGGAATACCGGATCGTTGTACTCGTCCCGCAATATCTTCCAAGGCAATATATTGGGATACTGGGAAGTACGCTCACGAAGATTTCGGTTAAACGTTTCCTCCCACTGGATGTGAATGAAGATGGAACGTTCTCATTGGCTGATTTCGTTGCGCTTATCCGATCCTCTCCGAAAACTATTCTTTCCCTATTTTTTGGGCCCTAACACCTTCAATTCTTTGTTCATTTACGTTATAATACGAATTATTGGTGATCAAAGAAGAATTTAATACTAGGCATGAAGCAATGCATTGGGAAAAAAAGTTAAAAACGCAAAAAGGTAGAGAATTTATTTGGAATATTATTCGATAGTATTGGTGATCGTAGCACAATGGTAGTGCACCAGCTTGTGGAGCTGGGTGTTGCGGGTTCGAATCCCGTCGGTCACCCCAAGGGTTAAGATGTTCCAATTCCTGCCAAACAAGACCCTTAGCTTTAATGCTTATGAGGTCACGTTGCTCCAAGCTATTTCACATCCGGTGTGTATAACACATCTCCCGCAAATGCTTGTAGTTTCATACCCCTCGATGATGGGCAAACTTCGAACCATACGCGTTAATGTTGCACGTCCACATAGAATCTTCTCAGATTTGCTGTTAGTGGTTATATAGCCTATAATAGTTAAATGCCTATCGAGAATGCTCTATTAATAGATAACCGTAATTGTCTTGCGCCGGATGTACGTGTTCATAGAGTAAAAGACTTAGATTTTATTAGTGATTTTCCCATGTTTCGTGATTCTTCGGTGAA
>CAYHFH010000146.1:0-2578 GCA_964355865.1 uncultured Gammaproteobacteria bacterium | reverse complement strand
TCATCACCCATGATATTCAACACTATATGACCTGCAGAAAAAGTAAAGAGTCAATTTTCTCATGAGACGATTTGACAACATTGAAGTGTTACGTTATACTTTATAGATATGAAACAGATACTCGCCGCACTTGAGGCAAAAAAGCAACGTCTTGATGCCTATCGGCCACTCCCCTTGGCTCTTGTCCGCAATCTCAACGATTGGTTCAGCATCGAATTGACGTATACCAGTAACGCGATTGAGGGCAATACGTTGTCGCGCGCTGAAACTGCGCTCATTGTGGAAAAAGGTCTCACGGTCGAAGGAAAAACGCTCAGCGAGCATCTGGAGGCAGTCAATCATGCGCAGGCGATCGAATATATAGCCACACTGAGCAATCGTACACGAGTTGATCTCACGCAAAAGCATCTCTTAGAACTCCACCGGTTGATTCTGCAAAAAATTGATGATGCCAACGCCGGCCGGTACCGTTCGGTTCCCGTAAGAATTGCCGGTTCACGGGCCATCATGCCAAATCCCATGAAAGTCCCCCATCTCATGGATGAATTTATGACTTGGCTTACGAAAGAGCAAGACAATGAACTCATGATCGCCGCGGATGCCCATTTCCGGTTGGTGAGCATCCATCCGTTTGTCGACGGCAACGGCCGCACGGCACGGCTCCTCATGAATCTCCTGCTTTTGCAAGCGGGCTACCCTCCGGCCATCATCCGCAAAGAGGACCGCAAACGGTACATCGACAGCATTGAGGCAGGACAATTAGGAAAGTCACTGGATGACTACTATGAACTTGTTTTTACCTCTGTCGATCGGTCACTGGATATCTATCTGGATGCCCTAGAGCAGAAAGAGAAAACGGATACTATCGCGGACAAGAAACGGATAACAATTGGGGAGCTTGCCGGGCTCGTGGACGAACCAGTCCCTACGATCCGGCATTGGACGAAAGAGGGACTACTGGTCGTCGCCGCCCGATCCCCCGGCGGATACCAGCTCTACGGCCAAAGCCAGGTGGGAATAATCAAAAAAATTAAAAAAATGCAGGAGAAACGCCTCACTCTAGCTGAAATCAAAAAGACACTCAACGCCTAAAATACACCCCTCCATCAACATCAAAATCATTGCCACCATTGGCAACAAAATCGACTCCGGAGGGGGTCTTGCATCTTGCATCTGCGGATAAATTTTTATTCTTTTAATCGTGCCTTTTTAGCCTCCACTTCATCGTCAGACAAGAAATTGCCGGTGCAGTGCTCGCCACAACACGGACAATATTCTATGACCTCACGGTCATAAGTTGTCACATCCCCAAAACATCTGGGACAATGCCAACTGACCGGTTTTGTGAGATCTCTCCCACACGAAGTACAATAGTGTTGCCCCTCTTTAAATTCATTCTCACAAATTGGACAGTTCATGATGTGCTCCTATCTGCACGTCCAGGTTAGTTTATGTCCGCAGCCGGGACAATGTTCTTGATGTTTGTGATCAAGCTCATATCCACATCCGGGGCATGGTGATTCGCCGGACATCGGGTATGGTTCTTTACTTTTTTTGACCTTGTCACTCTGAGATTTGACAAGTTTTTCACCACATTCATCACAAAATTTTCCTTCTTTTTCTCCGTGCGTTTGGCATCTCATGATTTTCATCTCCTTTCTTTTTAAATTCAGGTAACCACGGGGTTAGCTTCAATACATATTGAAACTAATCTCGTGGTCACCATGATCAGAAAGGATTTCCGCAGATTTGTTAATGTACAAGGATAAAAATTAGCAAGCCAACAAACGTGGCGTCGCTTTGTGACGCTCTTTATTGGCTTACGTATCAATGGAGTTTAGAAGAAGAAGAAGAAGAAGTCAACCTATAGGACTATTCCGACAACATACTGACGCTTTGCTCTTGGAGAATGATTCTATAGGGACGCTTGAGTTGTTTGCGGGTAAGCGCGTCGAGGAGTTGTTCTATTTTCGGGAGAACATCTGCCGGACGCACACGCGGGAAATGGAGAACGACGATCGCAGCGTTTTGAGGAAGATACACAGGAGTAACGAAATCTTTGTCAAACGTGAGGAGAATACGATCCTCCACAGCCGCAAGCTCCAGAAGCCTCTGGTCAGGATCGCTGCGGTGAACCGTGCGTTTGACATCCGTCGTATCATGGCCGTGAACACGAAGATACCGGATGATGGTTTGCGGCACGTTCTCATCGACCAAAAACTTCATACCGTCGGGAAAATCATTGATCCATGATCGTCTACTATGGGGGAGATCGTCTCTCGACGGACGCGCGCAGATGCAAACGAGATAGCTGCATGAATGGCTTTCTTCGAAAGACCCGGATATTCCTTTTGCACTTCATCAGCGGTGAGTCCTGCGGCGAGAAGATCCAGAATTGTCGAAACCGCAATGCGTGTTCCGGCAAGGATGGGTTTGCCGCCAAGGATGGCGGGGTCACTGATTATCGCAGGCTCATTCATGACGCTAGTATACCATATCGCTTACAGCCTCGCTCTCTGGGCAATCTCGGCTTCCACGAGCTCCTTACTGCGACCGTACTTGAGGCGTGAGAGTTGGA
>CAYHFH010000145.1:0-2583 GCA_964355865.1 uncultured Gammaproteobacteria bacterium | reverse complement strand
GGATGCTATCACGTGTATAACCGGGGATCGGAAAAACGGTCAATATTCCAATCCGATCATGATTACAAAAAATTTCTCCACCGGACAAAAGAAAACGCACAAAAATTTTCCATCACTATTCTCTGCTACTGCTTGATGCCCAATCATTTTCACTTTCTGCTTCAACAAACCACCGACATGCCAATTACCGCTTTTATGAATGCGGTACAGCTTGGACATGCAAAATTTTTCAACACAAAGTACGAGCGTGTCGGACCACTGTATCAAAGCAGGTTCAAGGCGAAACCAATCACATCAGACGAATATCTCCTCCAATTATCAGCATATATTCATAAAAACCCGATTGCTGCTTTACTTGATTCAGGGAATCCTTCGGATTCCTGGAATCTGCTCGATCGTCTCCATTCTTACCCATACTCCTCATACCGCGAATACCTTGGATTTGAATCTAAGCCACTGTCAAAACCCGATATGATTCTTGCCTACTTTTCTCAAACACAACCCAAACTCAGTTATCAAACCTTTGTCGAGAACTTTGTCCCGGATCTTGAAGCACTCACCCCCTTATTGGCCCATGACTAACCGAGTGACACGAAATATTGATATAGTCTGATAGCTTGATTCCCGGTATCGAGGCTGGATAGTGATTGCGTTTGATACACTTACAACTTGAGGCTCTTGAGGTAGTCGCGGAAGTCACCGTTTAACTCTTTGTGTTGGAGCGCAAACTCAACGACGGTCTTGAGGTACTCAAGTTTGTTTCCGGTATCATAATACTTACCGTCCACGATCTCGCAGGCGTAGACCGGGCGCTTCTTCATAAGCTTCTGAATCGCGTCGGTCAGCCAGATTTCATCACTTTTCCCCGGCTTGAGACCCTCGAGATACTCAAAGATATCCGGCGTCAAGACGTAGCATCCGTGGGCCGCGAGATTGCTCGGTGCTTCCTCTACCGCCGGCTTTTCAATCAATTTTTTGATCTGCCAAATGTTTTTTTCGATATTGTTCGCGTCGACGATGCCATACCGCGATACATCCCCTTTCGGCACCCGGACGGCGGAGATGACCGGATCGCCATATTTTTCAAAGACCTCAATGCATTGGCGGGCCCGGGGGGGCGTGCTGTAGATAAACTCATCTCCCCAGATGGCCACAAACGGCTCGTTGCCAATGACAGACTTGGCACAAAGCACGGGTGTCCCGTTGCCATACGGACCCTTTTGCCGGATATAGATGAAATTGGCAAGACCCGCGGTCCGTTTCACTTCATCCAAAAGTTTCTCCTTCTTTTGCTGTTCGAGCATTTTGATGAGTTCAAAGGGGTAATCAAAGTGATCCTCGATAGACCGTTTGTGCCAGCCGGTCACGATGACGATATCGGTGATGCCGGAGGCGACGAGCTCTTCAACGACGTACTGGATGACGGGTTTGTCGACGATCGGGAGCATTTCCTTGGGCATCGCCTTCGTCTGAGGAAGGAAGCGGGTACCAAACCCCGCGGCGGGTATGACTGCTTTATGAATTCGGGTAGATAGTTTTGCCATACCTAATGGTAAAAAAAATCCAAATAACTAAGTAACAAATAACGAACTAACAAATAATCGTTACCAAACGATTGTACTTGTGCTGTATTGTCTTTGTCAATTTGGTACTATTGTATGAGCCATGAAATTCTTGCTTTCCCTTATACTCATTACGGGCTTCTTGCTTTTCAATCCACATCAAGCCGTGCATGCGGAAGTCACGGGACCACCGGATATTACGACCCGCGTCGCATTGCCAAATACTATCGACTTTGCCGAAATCGGAGAACGAAACGGTGCATCGTTCCTTTCCAATATAAAACCCTTTTTCAACCCAACCATCATCGGATCCGTGGGATTTGAAGGGAGTTCCGAAAAAAAACCCCGCGTTGAGATCCCGAACGTTTTTACAAAACTTGGTCCGCTCCTAGAAAATTCACTACCGTATCTCACCCCAAATACTATCCTTGAACGAGTTCAACCCATAACGAATAAGTTTACCCTTACTGGTACATCTACCTTATGTTTTGCCTCAGATAACAGTAATATTCAAGCGTTTCCGCTCAAAGAGCGGATCTTTATGGATGCAAAAGGATTACCGGAAACCGTGGAGGGAAGTGTCATGCTTTCCGGATTATGGGCGCCACAAGTCACCGTTACCAAAGACACCTATGAACATCTCAACGAACGGTTCCCTAATGTCCTGGGATCAATCCTTGAGAATCCTGCCTGCGACCAGCCGCCGCCGACACGGGAAGTACGGAAAGAACGAATTGCCGCGACAACTCCGGAAGAATATGAAGTTCCACCCGAAAAATTACCGACGTACATTTTTGATAAATGGATTCATTCACTTCCCTCTATCGGCGCACTCTGCTCCGATACCAACTGCAGTCTCACGGCCAATCCCATGTTTGATCTCCTCCTAAAAACAAAAATCCCCTACATCGGGGAGATTTCTAAAAATTTAATGAATGACCCAACGGATCCGAATAGCAAACCCATCGGCGCATTGGCGACACTTGTCTCGGATTCATTTGAGATAGCCAATCGCCACGGT
>CAYHFH010000144.1:0-2595 GCA_964355865.1 uncultured Gammaproteobacteria bacterium | reverse complement strand
CCAGCGCATCCAAAATTCTCTCCTGCTTATCCCGCTTGGCCGCTCCCACCGTCTTTGCTTTCTTTGCCTCCTCCAGGAGCGCATCCACTTTCATAGCTCCCCCGGTCTTCCTCGCGTTTCGTATCTCCCCTACCGCCCGTACGTACGCTCCGATCCCTTCCACCACCTGCGCCGCACCAAAGAGCGTTACGGGGTTTGATAAATTAGCTATGTTGCTAATATTTGGATGAATTCTTCCTTTGGTCTCAGATTGTGTTTTATCAGAAAAATCCATCGTTACCTTTTTATTTGCATCAGGTTCGGAAATCGTCGACACAATTTTTGCCTGTCGTTCAGAACCAAAAGCTTTATGTATCCGGCTATCAGCGATATCCACAAGCGCACTCATGCCAAGATATGACACAGGAACTTTTGGCAGATCTCCACCAAGAAATGCATTTCCTTTTTTGTAAAGCGACCATACGGCAATATCCTCAATCCATTCCTGTACTACTTGTTGATCTATCACCTTTTTTATCACATCAAGAGCCGAATGTGTGGTCGGCAACACGGGTTTTATGATTTGTAAAGCTGTTTTAAAAGCGCTTTCTGCGACCAGTTCCATCCCGCCTCCAATCGCACCAACAAGCAATGCTTTCGTGATCCGATCGGACGCCATCTCCCCCAATTCCTTTTTGGCAGCAAGATTTGCTTTACTCAAATCTCCTAGAAATTCGAGTGTCGACCCCACCACCCCAACAGCCCGCGCCTCCTCCGGCCTCCTCCTCTCCGAATCCCCGATTTTGACCACGTCAGGGACTACCGCCTTCCCCGCTTCCGGTTTTTTCACCTCCTGCCCGATCGGCAACGATCCCAATTGTCCTAATTGTCCTAATTGTCCTAATTGTCCTAATTGTCCTATAGACTGCTCTCCCATATTTTCAGCCTCATAAGGCCTCGCCTTGCGAAGCTAGTTTTCTCCCACCTCAAACTATCGGCTTTCCAATGCCTACATACACTTTATCTGGTTCTCTCACTGCTATGTCTTGGGATTGTTCTGTTTTCCAGTTTTTGAGCGTCTCCATGATTTCCGCGGTATCTGCCCGCAGTGCGGATGCATTTTGGATAATAAAGTCATGTTCTTCAGCCAAAAACCTCCCCAGCGCTGCCACATCCCCATCGCTCATAGCGTTCACCCGATCTAACAAAACTAATTTATCCTCGTTGGGGAGGATAAAACTATTACGGATCAGTTTGACCAGTGCAATTTTTTTATTCATAGGTTTCTTCATGTCATTCCCGCGCAGGCGGGAATCCAGTATTTTTTAATTCGCTTCGATTATCCTGCAACCGGTTGTGCAAACATCGCCGCCGCTTGTACCACATCCGGCTTTTTCACTTCCTTGAGTTTCCCGTCAAACCGCTTCATCACCACTTTTCCCATATCAAGAGCTAACCCTCTCACCATTCTTCCCCATTCCATATTATTGTGTGCGAGTTGCCAAACCGCAGGAACAATGTTTGCCCCAGGCAACACAAACTCAGCAAGACCGGCAACCATTGCAAGTTTTTGCGGCACATCAGGATACGGATCTATTTTGTGTATCAAATGTAGTCCACCGCTTATTAAAACGTCTTTTCCTAATTGTTTCTTTGCGCCTGAATATGCATCTTTGGCATCTTTCATCATCGTATTAATTGCCCGTTCAGTGCGTTTTGTATTTGCTCCTGTTACACCGACCCTCTCTAGACGAGCAACTATTTTTGCAGTGTTGCCAACTTCGCGTATCTCATTTCTTGCCCCCCACGCTGCTTGTGCTGAATGTATCGGATCCGCCGCTAATCGTACGGGATTTCGAGTAATGTTTTTCAAAGCACTTAAAAATTCTTTGCTTGCAGTATTTTTCGCTAAAAACGCTGCATCAGCTATATCACCGACAATACTCGTCGCCTTAAATGCTTTTTGGGCTGCAAGAGCAGACTTCCCTTTTTCTACGGCAGTACCCATCTTAATGAGCGTACCCGCCTCACCAACCAAAGGAACCAAAGATAGTCCTCCGGCGGCAAATGCTTTTACATTTTTCCAGGTAATCTCTCCAAATGTTTTTCCGTGCGTCTTCATCACATTCCACATCTCCTGCACCATCCCCACTTCCCCGGCCGCGTCAGCCGTAGACTGAGCCGGGTCTTTCATGTCCAGCTCAACGTGCGCGCGCGCCGTCTCGATCTCATGTTTCAGCGCCTCGGTTTGGGCAATTTTCTCCATTTCTGAAACCTGTTCTTCCATATTTGTTATTTGTTTATTGGTAGTATTGTCCCGATGCTGACCCCCGATTTCTATCGAAATTACAGCCGTCATGGATCCCGCCTCGCGGGAGATAATTTGAAAATTGGATAATTACTACATCATTTTTCTTCTCTCCTTGACTCCTAATTCGGGTCTCGCCATCCCGACGAGGATCTGATGCGAATTCTCGAGGGTCGCCTTTGCTGGCGTCGGACGCCGCTCGCCCAGGATGCTATCCATCACCCCATCAACCGTCCGCACTCCCGCCTGCACCGGCCCGGACTCCACCACTTTTTCTCCAATGAACCCGATTGCTTTTGAACTTACTG
>CAYHFH010000143.1:0-2605 GCA_964355865.1 uncultured Gammaproteobacteria bacterium | reverse complement strand
TCCTCATTCCCGGAGACCCAGCCCGTGTCGCTAAAATTGCTTCCCTCTGGGACTCTGCCCGCGAAATCGCCAATCACCGCGAATACCACACCATGACGGGTACCTATCAATGGGCGCCAATTTCGTGCACGAGCTCCGGCATCGGCGGCCCGTCCTTGGCCATTGCTGTCGACGAACTTTGCCGGATCGGAGCTCACACCTTCATCCGCGTCGGCTCGACCGGCGGCATCCAAAAAGGACAGAAGATTGGAGATTTAGTGATTTCCACTGGTGCAGTACGGCTGGAAGGGACAAGTAAGGATTTTGTCATATCAGAATATCCTGCCGTCGCCCACTACGAAGTCGTCATGGCCCTCATCCAGGCCGCAGAAGAATTAAAAATGAGATATCATGTCGGGGTTACCGCTTCCACCGATACCTTTTATACAGGGCAGGGGAGACCGGCGTATAACAATTATTTTCCCAGCCACAAAGATCATATCTACAGGGATATGCAGACGGCTGGTGTCCAGAACTTTGAAATGGAAGCCGCGACCCTTTTCACCATGGCAAGTATATTCGGCAAACGGGCCGGGGCCGTCTGCTGCATCGTCGCCAACCGCGTGACAGATGAATTTCGCATCGATGACGAGATGCAAAAGCGGGCTGGCCTCGTCGCCTCCCGCGCAGTGACTATTTTGGCCGCATGGGACCATGTAAAACAAAAAACAAAAAAGCGCTATCTGTATCCCGCAATGCTTTGATTCACTCTACTTATTAACTATAGGACTTAAATCCTGTATACTTCACCTCATGAAACTCTCGGAACACTTAGGGTTCGGACCGAAACCATATCTCTTCCCCCGAGTCGAAGACACCGAACACGACACAGACCTCTCACGATGGTCTATCGCCGGTCCCATGGCCCTTAATGCATGGCTCAAGGAGACATTTGACCGCAAGCGTTCTCTTCGGGGAGTCTTTGACGCATTTACCAAACGCGATGAACCATGGCTTGAACACGTACTCGAGGGTATCGAATTTGTCGGACGCATGGATATAGCAGACCGCGCGTCCAATGGACTTCGCCTGGCCGTCGCCCATGACAAGAGGGACACACGACTGACGAGCGCTTTTGGTTCCATGCTCAAACGCGCGTTTGATAATCCCAAGCTCTCCGACCATAATCACGAGCATAGCCGGCGTCTGGAGCGGTGGCTCGAGACCATGATGCTTAATATCGGCGAGCTTCGTCATTCGCATTCTATCTACCACTGGATCGATTCGAGCATTCTTTTCAGTTATTGGCATGACGCGGATCAACTCCTCTCCCTACAGCGCAACGATGAAGAGAGTCGTGCCTTATCGGTCAAAAAAGGTCATGCGCTGGCTGGCGCCGTCATGCTCTTGGCGCTCCATAAACGCTATGCCATTGAACGCAAAGTGTCGATCCACGACGCTTGGGAAATCACCGCCGGGGCAGCCCTCATGAGTCTCAAACATGACGAACCGGAGCGCTTTATGGCAGCCCTCTCCGGCATGCAAAACGCCTACACGGAAAGCAATGGATCGAGACAGTATCTCAAAGGAGATCTCCTCGAAAAACTCTATGAGGGCAATGAGCTCAATATATTTACCCTCACTCCGGGGCAACTCGTTGAACTTTTGGCTAGAATCAAAAAGAAAAGCGGTTTTCTGGTCGACGGGAGTATTTTTGGCTTATTGCCGGCATTTGAAAAAGAATATGCCACTGAACTTAAAGAGCTCAGAGATAACGGACGGCCGATGATCGAGTCCATCACCGACGAAGAAATACGCTCGTTCCGTTTGGCGGCCACGGCTTCCGTCATGGCCGATGTCTTTGACATGGTCACACCCCCAGTAGAGGCACTGTTCCGCACGATGAATACACAATACTCCCGTCTCCGGCCGTTTTTCCTCCCCACATCAATCGAACGCACGATGCACTTTATTACTCATGAAGCGGGCAATGTACCTAATGATGTCGATAGCGATACGCGGAGAGTCCTTTGGGAACTTATGAATCTCGAACATCTAAAGGACAGTGTCGTGACGGATAGCGCGCTCGTACGGGGCGTCAACCGAGACAGTGCCATCATGGGAGCACTGGCGTTTAAAGACATCGGGAGTCGACTCATGCGGGGAGATATATCCGATATTTATACCATTTACGGAAAACGCAAAGAGTCCCTCGTCCAAAAAGCCCTCAATAAAGCGAATCTGCCTTTTCTCGATCGATGGCTCCTTATGCGCAAATATCGTGATGGCCGCGATGCCACGCTTATACTGGAAGCGCTCGGCGGGCACGGTTCAGACGCGCAGGCTGCCAGACTCCGGCAAAAATTTACCCAATTGGATCAGGAATCCACGACGATTATCAAGAGTTTCGCAAATAAACCAGGAAACGATGGCATGAAAATCTACCCAGAGGAAGAAATTCTTCAGTTTCAGGACCTGTGCGATCGGATCATTACCGAACTTATGAACAAATATGGAGTGAACCAAAAACGGCTCAAACGCTATAGGAGTAAGCTCGCCCGCGGCGAGTACCCCGGCATCACGCCGTACACGACCTACGACTCTCTGGGCGGCACTCCCCGCACCC
>CAYHFH010000142.1:1583-2649 GCA_964355865.1 uncultured Gammaproteobacteria bacterium | reverse complement strand
AAATTTCCCATCTCATCTCTCTCGAAGCCCGCCGTCAGCGCGAGGTTCTTGAGATGATTCCCTCGGAAAACTACGCCTCACCGGCCGTGCGGGAAGCGCTTGGATCCGTCCTCACCAATAAATACTCCGAAGGATACCCACACAAACGCTACTATCAGGGCAATCGCTATATAGATGAAATAGAAGATCTTGCCGTGGCAAGGGCGAAAAAACTCTTTGGCGTGCCTCATGTCAACGTCCAGCCGTACTCCGGCTCGCCAGCCAACTCCGCCGTATATATGGCGCTCCTAAAACCCGGAGATACGATCATGGGGCTCAAACTCTCCGGCGGGGGACATCTCACGCACGGCCACCCTGACGTCACGTTTTCCGGCACGTTTTACCGGTCCGTCCAGTATGATGTCGATGAACATGGCTTCATTGATTTGGAGTATGTCGCTGCCCTTGCCAAAAAAGAAAAACCAACCATGATCGTGGTAGGAACCACTGCCTACCCGAGGATCTTTGATTGGAAAGCGTGGAGAGAAATCTGCGATAGCGTGGGTGCCTACTTTCTCGCAGACATTTCTCACATCGCGGGGCTTATCGTCGGCGGCGTACACCCCAGTCCCGCCTCTTTTGCAGATATCCTCATGGCCACTACACACAAAACACTCCGCGGCCCCCGCGGCGCACTCCTCATGGTGACAGGACGAGGCCTTGTCAAAGATCCGACCATGGGAGACAAGATCGATAAAGCCGTTTTCCCCGGCCTCCAAGGGGGACCACACGACCATGTTACGGCAGCCATCGCCATAGCCCTTCATGAAGCCGCTCAACCATCATTTAAACGCTACGCTAAACAAATCGTGGATAACGCCAAAGTGCTTGCTGATACGCTCTTAGGACAGGGTCTCGCCCTGTCAACCGGAGGGACGGATAATCACCTCATGGTCGTTGACCTGCGCCCTCAAGGGGTCATCGGCAACATCGCCGCTGAAGCACTGGAGGTCGCCGGCATTGTCGTTAATCGAAACAGCGTCCCGCATGACCCGAACCCGCCTTTTTACCCCTCCGGTATCCGCCT
>CAYHFH010000142.1:0-1483 GCA_964355865.1 uncultured Gammaproteobacteria bacterium | reverse complement strand
ATTGACCTCGCCAAAACAAAAGCGGGCTTGGACGATGCGGTGAACTTTGTCCGTGAACTTATCAAAAACGGCGGAGAACTTCTCTTTGTCGCGACCAAACGACAGGCTATGGGGGTCGTGAAGGAAGCAGTGGACAAAGCAGGAGCCCCGTATCTGGTCGAACGATGGATCGGCGGATTTCTCACCAACTGGGAAGAAGTCAAAAAGAATATTGATAAAATTATCAATCTCGAAAATGATCACGCTACCGGCAAATGGAAGAAGATGCCGAAGCATGAGCAGGGGAAACTTCTTCGCTACATCGAGCGGCTCAAAGTATTCTACGGAGGGGTCCTCAAAGTCAAAGAAAAGCCCAATGCGCTCTTTGTCGTCGATGTGAAACGAGAACATGCAGCAGTGCGGGAAGCGATCCGTGTCGGAATACCAGTCGTGGCAATAGTTGATACGAACTCCGATCCGGCGGGTATCGATTACGTCATCCCGGCTAATGACGATGCCGTGGGATCCATCAAATTTATTACGGATACGATTGCCGCCGCATATTTGGAAGGAAAAGAAGCCCGGGCAAAAGAGGCCCCGGCTGCCCCCACTAAGCCTGTAGAAGCAGCGCCGGTCATTGCACCGTACGTTCCTCCCGTAGAACCCACCAAACCCGTCGTGGCCCAACCACCCTCGAAAGAAAAAGCCGAAGTAACTCCGGAAGTCGCATCGAAAAAAACGAGGGGCCGGCCGAAGAAAATCGTATAAAAGTCATTCCCGCATACGCGGGAATCCAGAGCAAAAAACTGGATCCCCGATCAAGTCGGGGATGACCGCTTTTAACTATGAACATCTCTCTTGATCTCCTCAAAAAACTCCGCAACGATACCTCCGCTGGTGTTTCGGATTGCCGTCAAGCGCTTGAGGACGCAAACGGTGATTACGACAAAGCAAAGAAACTTCTCCTCGAACGGGGACTCGAAAAAGCCGCAAAAAAGGAAGGAAAAGAAACCTCTCAAGGAGTCGTAGAAGCCTACGTTCACCAAGGCAAAGTCGGGGTCCTAGTCGAAGTACGATGTGAGACGGATTTTGTCGCCCGCACGGATGAGTTTAAAAACCTTGCCCACGAGGTTGCCCTCCAGGTCGCAGCCATGAACCCCAAAAATGTCGAGGATCTTTTGAAAGGCGCCTACATCCGCGACCCACAACTCACGATAGAAGCACTCGTCAAGCAGGTGGTCGCCAAAGTCGGGGAGAATATCACCGTCGCCAAATTTTCGAGACTCGCCCTCGGCGAATGATTCCAACTTGACACATATCTCCTAACCCTAGATACTTACTACTAGATACGTTATTCCAATCGTAATGATAGACACGCTTCTCAATACTACTCGTGACCGGATGAAAAAGGCGATTGAGGTCACACAAAACGATCTCTCCTCGGTGCGTTCCGGCCGCGCTACAACTGCTCTCGTTGATCACATCGTGATCTCCGCTTACGGGG
>CAYHFH010000141.1:0-2653 GCA_964355865.1 uncultured Gammaproteobacteria bacterium | reverse complement strand
TAGAGGTTGGCGACTTTTTGACCAGTTCAGACAAGCCCGGGCTGGCCATGAAGGCCACGAAGGCGGGGTACACGGTGGGGAAGGCTTTAGAAAACTGGAGTTGCGCCAATTCCTCCACCTCGGGGGAGTCAAAGCCCACCCCCGAGGTGTCCCTTGGCAGCTGCAAGCCAACCATAGAAGTTTTCGTAAATCTCGGTTACTACGCCGGAGAGCTGACGGCGGAGGGATTTTTGGACGAGAGCCACCAAAAAACCACCCTTGCGGATGGCTTCTTGACTGACTTGCACACCAGTGTGGTGGCGCCGAGTTTCTCACCAGAAAGCATAGCATCCTCTAGCACACTTGTCAAGTCCGAATTCGAGGGTGTGGACCCGAGGGGGGTTGCACCCCTGCCGCCAGGTTTGAGAAACTCGGCGCCGCACTGGCGCGGGCCCACACCAACAACTATCATAGCAAATGCCACAACGTGGATCAAGGATAATTTTGCCTCCTTAAGCCGCCAAAACACCGACCTTATTCAAAGCCTTTGGGTCAAGACGGGGATCATTTCGACGGATGTGATTTCGCCCTTGTCATCGGATTCCTCCGGCATCGCCGTAGAGCTTGGGCCGACCCAGACGTTTGGTATATATAATAAGGAAGGGACTCCCGCAGCTACGTTTGATAGTGAGGGAAATGCTACTTTTTCAGGAACACTCTATGCTGACCGAATAGTGACGAGGTTTGGAGATCTGGATGAGCGGCTGCACAGTGTAGAAGCCAGTGTTTCCGCTGTCATCCCCAACTTGATTGGGGATCCAGTTTCTACGCTGGATCCCCGCGTACGCGGGGATGACAATACTTTTGACGCGACGAGTTCAGCACTGCTTGCATTACTCTCCCAAGACGTGGCAACGCTCAAAGAGAAGACGATCGGTGATGCTCTCATTGACGGAACTATTCTTATAGATAAAACCGGCATCAGTACCATTTCTGACACCTTGTATATTCAGCCTGCCAAACTCGGCAACCTCGATATTATGGGCGGGACGATTGTGGTCAATACTGCCGGAGATGTGGTGATCAATGGAAATCTGGCAATCAATGGAAATTTGACGATCAGCGGCGTATTGGGTACAAATGTTATCCGACCGACAAACGGATTTTCGGATCTGGTGTTTGACGCGACGGGCGCGGCGATATTTACCGGAAATGTCATTGCCTCGGGATCCGGAATATTCCGTGATATTGCCGTGAGCGCAAGCGCCAGCGGCACGCTCGCAGTCGCGGCAGGGGAGAGTATTGCTACTGCTTCAGCGATTGCCCGTCTGGAAGGATCCTACATGCTCTCCGTTACTCCCGACTGGAATACGACGGTGTGGGTCGCGACGAAATCCGCCGATGCCTTTACCCTTAATTTCGGGACTCCTCCCGTATCGTCAGCGAGTGCGGATTGGCTTATAATCAGGAGACAGTGATACACTAGTACCATGGATAATAGTTATAACCATTATAAAAATTATAACGATTATCCCGCGAAGCGGGACCCTGCTCCGCAGGGTAAAGGATATAAAAGCCTCCCTTTCTTCGGGCAGGCAGAAATCATCCACGATTTTACTGCCGAATTCACCCAAAAGTATATAGATTATAAGTCCCGTACCCGCGACCAGATGGACCAAGCGGCGAGATCAGGTAAACAGAATATCGCGGAAGGGTACCTCCAAAAAAGCGTCGAGGGCAAACTCAAGTTACTCAGTGTTGCCCGCGGCTCTTTGGAAGAACTGCTCAATGATTATCTGGACTACTTGCGGCAACACCACCTGTCCATATGGAGTAAAGACGACCCCCGATCTCTGACGATTAGAAAGATCGCCTATAACCGTTATAAAAGTTATAACGATTATAAAGATTATATCGAAGACCCGGAAACGGCGGCCAACGCCATGGTCATCCTGATCAATCAAACCAACCGACTCCTCGACCAGAAACTTCGGTGGCTGGAGGAAGAATTTGTGCAAACGGGCGGATTCCGGGAAAACCTGCTCAAGAAACGCCTGGAATTTCGAAAAAAACAAGGTTTATAACCGTTATAATCGTTATAAAAATTATATTTTTTTGATGATTCTGATGGTTGGTCTCTTCTACGGAGCCAGGACAGCTATTCGCAATGCAGACTGGAGTAACCCCCGTACTCTTTGGGAATATGAAGCCCGCATCCATCCTGCAAGCGAGCTGGCCTACTACAATCTCGGCATCATTTACGCGGAGAACGGTGAGAAGGAAAAGGCGGTAGCGGCATACACGAAAGCACTCGATCTAAAGCCGCAGTTTTGGCAGGCCAAACACAATTTACAAAAATTATAATGGTTATAATTATTATAACGTTTATAACAGTTATATTTTTATTCACTCTTCCTCAATCTATTGGTCTTGGGGATAGCGGACTGTTAGCCGGGGCGGCGGCAACTACTTTGGGCATTCCGCATCCGCCGGGATTTCCTTCGTATGTGTTACTCGGACACCTCTTCACTAAATTGCCGTGGGGGAGTATCGCCTGGCGGCTGGGACTTATTTCTGTTCTCTCATCGGTGAGTACAATTTGGTTGGTTAAGCGCCTGGCGGGCCTGCCGGCCGCACTTTTTCTTGCCTTTTCCTACAGCTTTTGGTCCCAGGC
>CAYHFH010000140.1:0-2674 GCA_964355865.1 uncultured Gammaproteobacteria bacterium | reverse complement strand
TCGGATCATGTTTACGCTCAAAGATCACCGCGGAAATGTGGTGGGGTTCTCGGGAAGGCTTCTGGATCCGGAAGCCAAAGAGGCCAAATATATCAATACATCCGAAACGCTTGTGTATAGCAAAAGCAACGTGCTCTATGGTCTGGACGTGACGAAGGCCGCAATCCAAAAAGAAGGGGAAGCGATTGTCATGGAGGGCGAGTTTGATGTCATATCTTCTTTTCAGGCGGGCGTGGGCAACGCCGTCGCGATCAAAGGGTCGGCTCTCACTGAGGGGCATGTCAATCTTCTCCGGCGTTTTGCTGACCGGCTCATATTATCGCTTGATAGTGATGTAGCGGGAGACGCAGCTGCCCGGCGCGGTATTGAGATAGCCGACCGCGCAGGGCTTGATCTTCGGGTGGCGTCGATGCCGGAAGGCCAGGATCCTGACGATGCGGCGCGCGAGAGCCCGGCACTGTTTAAAAAGGCCATCAAAGCTGCAGAGCCCATCTATGATTATTTTATTCGGTCGGGGACGAAGCGTTATGATGCAAGCGATGCCTTCGGGAAGCGGAAGATTAGCGACGAACTTATTCCGGTCATCGCGAAAATTGAAAATCCTATCGTGCAGGGGCATTATGTGAAAAAGCTTGCAGTTGCACTGGATGTCTCGGAGGACGCCATCCAAGATGGGATGCGCAAACTCGCGCGTCAACAATTAACGGGCCGTCAAGAGGAGGGCCGTGGACACCAAGAAACGAAAATAGGCCTGCCTGCCGGCAGGCAGGACCGGGGCCTGGAGAAAAATTTAGAGCTCTACATATTAGCAATTCTTTTGCAGGGGAAAACAATAGATCTTTATGAGGAGTTTAAAGAAATGTTGCATGCTTCAGATCTCACAGTCTCAGCAGTCCGGCAGATTATTGAACAATTAGATAGGCATTTGAAGGATCATACGATTTTTTTAATTAAAGATTTTGCCGATCAATTGCCTAATGAGCTCGTAGCGACGCTTGATGAAGCATTTTTGTGGGATATAGGGGATCTTCTGGATGATGCAGAACGTTTGAATAAAGATTGGACCAAGGCTTTGTTCGCCCTCAAGCGCGCTAATCTTCGGCGCCGGATGACGGAAATTTCGCGTGAACTGGTTGGGGATGCCTCAGCGAGCCGGCAGAAGACTTTGCAGGAAGAGCTCCGTAATCTTACGGAATCCCTTAATACTCTGGAAAAGCCACGGTAAAGCTGGTATACTTACCCGCAAAGAGAGCGACGTTTATATTTTGTCTCCGTTCATTCTTTGTTGAGAGATGGACAGAGGCGGAAACGTTCGAACAATTATGCCAAGTAGTGAAACTTCGACCAATTTTTTCTGCAGAAAAAATTATTCATTCCGTAATAAGCGGTTGTTAACCTACGAATGGAGGATTAGATTCTGATGATGAGCCGATTGGCTCATTGTCGAAGTTCTACTACCTGGTATGGCCGTGAAACCTCATTCTTCTGTGGCGTCTATCAGCGACCTTCTGAAAGAAGGCAAAGACAATGGTTTTGTCACCCAGGACGATATCCTCACGCTTTACCCCAAACCCGAAGATCATATCCCCCAACTTGATCATCTCTATGACCAGCTCATTAGGGCCGGAGTAGACGTGTTTGAGACCACATCGCAGGATATCGAAAAAGAAGCGAGCAAAAGTATTGCCGATCTAGAAAAAGAGATTGAAGCACTAGCCCGGGCAGGGGATGAAGGAGTATCAGACCCGGTCCGTATGTATCTCAAAGAAATCGGCCGAGTCCCGCTTCTGAAGTTTGAAGACGAGATGAACCTTGCTAAACGCTACGAAAAAGGTGATAAGAGGGCCAAGAAAAAGCTTACCGAAAGCAATCTTCGTCTGGTCGTATCCATCGCTAAAAAATACATTGGTCGGGGCATGAGTCTCCTTGATCTCATTCAGGAGGGAAACCAGGGACTTATCCGGGCAGTCGAAAAGTATGATTGGCGCAAAGGGTTTAAGTTTAGTACGTACGCCACGTGGTGGATCCGGCAGGCAATAACCCGCGCGATAGCCGACCAAGCGCGTACGATCCGGATTCCCGTCCACATGGTCGAGACCATTAATCGTTTTGTCCGCGCGAGCCGACGTCTGATGCAGGAGTTGGGTCGGGAACCCACGCCCGAGGAAGTGGCCAAAGTCATGGAGATAGACGTCTCCAAAGTCCGCGAGATCCAAAAAGTTTCCCAGGAACCCACGTCATTAGAAACCCCGGTTGGAGATGAGGAGGACAGCCATCTGGGAGATTTCATTTCCGATCCGGGCCCGACACCGTATGATCAGACGAGCCGTCAACTCCTCAAAGAACACATGGAAGAAGTGCTTGCGACCCTTTCTGACCGCGAGAAGAAAGTGCTCATTTTGCGATTCGGTCTGGAAGATGGCCGGCCGCGGACACTTGAAGAAGTGGGGGCCCAGTTTGGCGTCACCCGCGAAAGAATTCGGCAAATAGAGGCCAAGGCGCTCCGGAAACTCCGCCACCCCAGCCGCTCCAAGAAGCTTCGCGATTATCTCGAGTAATACATGATTTCACTTTCCCTGATCATTGCCGTTTATAATGCAAAAAAGACCATTCAGCACGGGCTTAATCGCAAAAAAGAGTGGCTTTAGTTAGTAGTTTGGCACTTCACAATCTT
>CAYHFH010000139.1:0-2702 GCA_964355865.1 uncultured Gammaproteobacteria bacterium | reverse complement strand
GGTTTAAGTCATTGAGGAGGGTATCGGACATAGATTATAACCGGGTAGTAGAACTTCGATCTTGCTTCGCAAGGAAAAAACAAGAAAGCTTTTGCTTTCTTGTATCGAAGTTTCACTACACGGTATAATCTTAGCATAATGGATACGATCCTCATCGCGGGAAATTGGAAGAGCAATAAGACGACAAGTGAAGCCATGGAATGGCTTCAAAAGCTATCAGCTATCAGCTTTCAGCAATCAGCAAAGGAATGTTCGATTGTGCTTTGTGTGCCGTTTACGCTTCTATATTTATTGAAACAGGAAATTGAACGATTGCATCTTCCTCTGGAGCTGGGGGCGCAGGATGTTTCGCCTTTTGCTGACGGGGCGTATACCGGGGAAGTCAGTGCCCGGCAAATTAAAGAACTTGCCAGTTGGGTCATCATCGGACACTCCGAACGGAGGAAATATTTTGGAGAAACCGATGAAATACTTTCACAAAAAGTAATTCACGCAAAATCTGTCGGGCTATCGGTCTTGTACTGTGTCCCGGATGATGTGACGATCGTGCCGGGGATGGTGGACGCGGTGGCCTACGAGCCGGTGTGGGCAATCGGGACCGGGAAAAGTGATACGCCAGAAAATGCAAATTCCGTGATTCGCGCGATTAAAGCAAAATGTGTGCCCGATTCCCGGAATCAAAAATTCCCCGATTCCGGGAATCTGAATGTTCCACTGGTGATTTATGGGGGAAGTGTGACGTCGGAAAATGTGGCATCATTTATCGCCCAACCGGCCGTTGACGGCGTGTTGCCGGGAGGAGCAAGCATGGATCCGGTGAAGTTTGCCAATCTTATCAAAAATGCAATTTTATAAATTTCATAAGACATGCTCTTGCAAGCTCGCAAGAGCATGTCTTGAAAAATTATGCAGCCCAAGGTTAAACGGATCATAATTCCAGGAATTTCAAAGATACTATTTTTTATCGCCGTGTTTTTTATCGTCCTAGGAATCACGAAAATTGCACTTTGGGGACAAGCGTTTATGCGCGAAACCGGGTTGACCCCGATGACCATAGTTCGATTATTGGTGGGTAACGGCATTCCCCTCCCGTCTCAAGACGGACGAACGAACATATTGCTTCTTGGGATCGGTGGAGGAACGCATGATGGAGCGGATTTAACCGATACGATATTAGTACTCTCATTGGATATTCACAAAAAAAAGATGGCGATGATTTCCGTGCCGCGTGATGTATGGAGCGACACACTCAAGGACAAGGTGAATAGCAGCTATCACTATGGAGAGGAAAAGAAAAAGGGCGGCGGACTCACGCTTGCCAAAGTGATCGTTGAGGATGTGGTGGGACTGCCAATCCACAATGTGCTCCTCATCGATTTTTCCGGGTTTGAAGAAGTGATTGACGCGGTGGGTGGCATAGATATTGTCGTGCCTTTCGAATTCACGGATCCCCAGTTTCCGATCGCAGGAAAAGAAAATGATCGTTGTGCCGGTGATGCTTCATTTGCTTGCCGATATGAAGCAGTAACATTCTCTCAAGGACTCCAGCATATGAGCGGAGAACGTGCGCTTGTCTATGTGCGCAGCCGTCACGCCCAGGGAGACGAAGGAAGTGATTTTGCCCGTGGGAGACGCCAGCAAGAAGTGTTTGTCGCGCTCCTGCAACAGGTAAAAAAACCTTCGTTGTGGGTGTCACTTTCCCGCGCACGGTCGCTTTTGTCTGCATTTGACCGGGCAACGACCACGGATATGCGTATGGGTGAAATTGCAACGGTTGGGAAAATGATGACCACGATGGGACTGGGTAGCGCAAAACGGATATCGTTTGTTGATTTGTTAATCGTCCCCCCCGTATGGATGTATGGACGGTATACGCTTGTTCCTAAAGCAGATTATCAAACAATCCACTCCTATATCCGATCTCAATTAGAAGAGTAATCCCAATACTAGGAACAACAATCCCCCCGCTATCACGGACGCCCCTAAGACCGTCGGACCTGCTCCGGCCACCGGAATCTTTGGTATGGGTTGGGCAGAAGGAGATGCCTCGACCACAGGCCTGGGTGTTGGGGTGGGCGTAGGAGTTTTGGTGGGCGTTGGGGTACCCGTAATGGTCGGTGTCGGCGTCGGTGTCTTCGTGGGTTTAGGAGTGGCAGTCGGCTTAGGAGTCGCGGTGGGCCGTGGGGTCGCGGTTGGTCCCGGGGTTGCCGTGGGACCCGGAGTGGCTTGAGCAATGGTTATGGTTTTTTTACACGCGTCGGGAGTTGTCGAGTAGACGGTATTATTGTCCCGTACGCGGCATGTTGCCGTAAATGTTCCGGATGCATTGTAATTATGCGTGGTTTCCAACGTCCCGGGACTACCAACATCTTTTTCAATAACTTGTGTTGATCCGTCTCCGAAGCTGAATTCGGCCGCGAGAAGCTTGCCTCCATTATCCGTTCCTTTGCACGACAAGCTTACCGTGAGAGGGGCTTTCGATCCGGAGTTTGGGTTAACAGTCAGTTCATTACAATCCGGTGGAGTATTTGGTACTGATGTCCCCGTGGGGGTACCCGTTGGTTGCGCCACCGCAAATGTGAGTTTACAGGCAGGCTCACTTGCCTTGGGTTTCACCTGGGGAACATTGGGGGCAATGGGCGTTGTTTGATTGAGTTTTTGGGTGGTTATCATGGTGACGACCCCTAGCACCAACGTGAGGA
>CAYHFH010000138.1:0-2702 GCA_964355865.1 uncultured Gammaproteobacteria bacterium | reverse complement strand
CCCCAAGCAATACCGGCCTTTCTTGTGTCCACACTCATCACCCTTCTGACGACTCCCATAGTGCGCGGGCTTGCCATCCGCTGGGGACTGGTAGATGACTTTGCCAAACGTCCTCACCCGGCGCATACCCATACCGGCATCATCCCCAGGGCGGGTGGATTGGCAATTTATCTCGGAACAATACTGACCATCCTGCTGTTTTTACCGGTGACGAAACTCGTCATCGGTATCATGATTGCCATATCCATTCTCACGATCGTGGGTCTGGTGGACGACAAAGGCGACGTGAATCCCTATCTCCGGTTGGCCACAAATATCACTGCGGCGCTCGTCGTCGTCGGGGCAGGCGCGGGCATCCCGTACATAACCAATCCTCTAACCGGCGGCGTGATTCTCCTTGATACGTGGCGGTTATCTTTTAATTTTTTGGGCTACCACTCGATCCTCGTCTGGGCGGATCTTTTTGCATTTGTCTGGATACTGTGGACCATGAATATTGTCGGATGGTCGGCAGGGGTAGACGGCCAGATGCCCGGCTTTGTGGCGATATGCGCGTTTGTCCTGGGACTTCTGTCGATGCGCTACACGGGTGCTGATCCTTCGCAAATCTTCGTCACTATTCTCGCGTTCCTCGTGGCCGGCAGTTTCCTCGGATTTCTCCCGTGGAATGTCTACCCACAAAAAATTATGCCGGGCTACAGCGGCAAAACATTAGCCGGATTTTTTCTGGCAATCCTGGGTATCCTATCATTCGGCAAACTTGGAACGGCAATCCTCGTCCTGGGAATCCCCACCATCGACGCAGCATATACGCTCTTGAGGCGTCTCGGCACAGGCAAATCTCCTGTTTGGGCGGACCGCGGACACCTCCATCACCGGCTTCTTGATTTGGGCTGGGGTAAACGGCGAATTGCCTTGTTTTACTGGGGGGTGTCGGCTATACTGGGGATTATCGCTCTCTCTGTCAACAGTCAACAAAAACTTTTCATGTTGCTGCTTGTTGGAGTAGTAATCGGAGGATTCATCACATGGGTCAGTATATTTTCTCACTTTTTAAATCCACCCGACCCCGGCAGTGGCTGAAAAATTTCGCCGTCTTTACGACCATTCTTTTTACCGGACAACTGTTCAACGGTGATTTGCTTTGGCGTTCGATCGTCGCATTTATCGTTTTTTGTTTCTTATCCTCCTCAAGTTACATCATTAATGATGTCCTCGATGCACCCAAAGACCGGAAGCATCCGTTTAAACGGTTCCGTCCCATTGCAAGTGGCACCGTGAGCGTTGGGCAGGCCATACTCATGTCTTTGGCCCTGGCTGCGGCCGGACTTTGGATGAGCGTCCGGCTTGGAAATCTTTTCTTCGTGTTCTCGGTCATATTCCTTGCACTGCAATATGGATATTCCTTTATTCTCAAACGTTTCACAGTCATCGACATTCTCACCATCACCATGGCCTATATTCTCAGAGTCTACGCAGGTGAAGCAGCCACGGGGTATCACATCTCGATATGGCTTGCGCTCGCCGCCCTTTCTCTTGCATTATTTCTCGCTATCGGAAAACGACGGGCTGAGCTCACCCTTATCCAAAGCTATGAGGGGGTCGTACCAAAAGATACCAGGGTCTCCCTCTCTCATTATTCGGAGAAACTGCTCGATACATATACGGCAATGTTTGCCAATTCAACATTTTTAACCTACACTTTTTTCACATTTCTTGCCCAGCCCTATAAGGAGGGATTTTTTCTGCGCAACTATACAGAGTTTTTTGCTGACATTTCCGGCCGCAAATGGATGATGGTCACGATCCCCTTTGTCCTTTACGGCATCATGCGGTATATGCAGCTTATCTATGAAGGGAAAGGCGAATCCCCTGAGAAAATATTGACGGGCGACCTGCCTCTGCTGACCACCGTCATCCTCTGGGTAGGAAGTGTGCTCGTGGTGGTATACGGAATTGGAGGATAATTATTCCGTCTTTGTCGCGTATTGTCCGGAAATCCATCCCAAATTTTTCGTGTCGTATTTGATCTGATACCACCCGGTTTTTTCATCTTCAATGTGATATTTTTCGCCGGGATTGATGCGTGCAGCCTCAGAAGCCCCCGTCGACGGCTCCATCCGGACGCGTAAAAATCCTGTCGGAGTGTCTTTGATCGTCACAAAGGGTTTGACCGGATCGGCAGAAGATGCGGTCTTCGTCGGAGTAGGCGTCACCTTACCGGTAGGGACGGGAGTCGTTTTCCCTGTGGGAGTTGGTGAACCCAGTGCTGGTGTCGGCGAAGGCGATGCCTCCTGCGGGGATCCGGATAGAGCAAGCTTGACGACAGCAGATAGTTTATACCCGACGGTTGTTTGTATTTTTATACTCTGACTGATAAATCCGGGAGACGCAAGCGCAAGAACATGGGGTCCGGCAGCGACACTCGGAAGCGATAAGGGCGTGATTCCTTTCGTTGCCCCGTCAAGCGATATCGTTGCGTTATCTGGGTTGGTAACAACATCCACTTCCGATACCTTGCTTGAAATTTTTTCGAGCCACATGGTTTCGACTGCTGTGGCAAACTCCGATTCTGCAGGGCTGATTTTTACGTGGGTTAATATATCCGAGGCTATTTTCACACTTCCTTGCCAGGACGCCAATGGCACGACCGTGCTTTCCGGAACAATACGGACTGTATACTCGCCTGGCGCCACCGAATA
>CAYHFH010000137.1:0-2760 GCA_964355865.1 uncultured Gammaproteobacteria bacterium | reverse complement strand
CCCATAGGCTAATTGCAAACCGTCCGCCTCCAGAGCGGATTTTCCAGGTTCGAGTCCTGGTGGGCCCGCAGTTCTGAAATCGAGGCATTTTTGTCTGCTCTCGCTATCATACGATAGGGGTCGTATTAAGCGCACGATCCAAAAATACCAGTTCCCGAATCGCGCTTAAAGGGGTATTATTGGCCTTACATGAGTACACTAATTTCAACAAAAACAGCCTCGCGCTCTAAGGGTTCTGAAGAAATGGAAAATACAGACTCAAAGTTTCCTGAAGATTTCATAAATAAAATTATTTGTGGCGATGTCGTGGAGGTGATGAAGAAAATCCCAAACGGGTCAATTGATCTCGTGATAACTTCACCACCCTATAACCTCAAGAACTCAACCGGCAATGGAATGAAAGATGGCCGGGGCGGTAAGTGGGCAAACGCAGCTTTGCAAAAAGGATACTCTCATCACCATGATTGCATGCCTCACGAAGAGTATGTGGAATGGCAGCGTAATTGTCTAACAGAAATGATGAGAATAATACCGGAGGACGGAGCCATTTTTTATAATCATAAATGGAGGGTGCAAGATGGCCTGCTACAAGATCGACAAGACATCGTAGGCGGATTCCCCGTTCGACAAATAATCATCTGGAGAAGAGCCGGCGGTCTAAACTTCAATCCCGGATACTTTGTGCCTACCTACGAAGTTTTCTATTTGATAGCGAAGCCCAGATTTAGGTTAGTTCCAAAAGCGAACGGCTTGGGAGACGTGTGGGAGTTCACACAAGAAATGCGAAACAAACATCCTGCAGCTTTTCCCATCCCGCTCATTGATCGCATCGTCGCTTCGACAACAGCTAAAACAATTCTCGATCCATTTATGGGTTCCGGCACTACCGCTTTGTCCGCTATCAATCATGGACGAAATTATGTCGGCATCGAACTTTCTCCCGACTATTGCGACATGGCTGTGGAGAGAATTAAAAACCATATTCCACAAAGGAGACTCGCACTCTAAATATGACCAAGCCCGTTATCTACACAAAACAGTCTTTGATCGAGAAGCTCAAGAAAATTGCCGCACGGGGCTGGATTCCAAATGCACGGCATGGAAACCACGGCGGCATTGGCAATACTCTAGAGGATTTGCTCGGCATCAAAGAAAACAATCTTCCTATTCCAAATGCCGCAGAGTGGGAACTGAAAACACAGCGATTAAACACAACTTCGCTAACCACCCTCTTTCACGTTGAGCCGTCGCCAAGAGCGATACGATTTGTTCCGCAAACACTCTTACCCAAATATGGCTGGCCACATAAGGAAGATGGTAAGAAGTATGCGGTCGGAGAAATGAGTTTTCGCCAAACAATCCACGGAATGTCGAGAAGCGACCGGGGGTTTATGGTCGTAATTGACAGGAAAGAGAAGAAGGTACTTATCTCCTTTGACGAAAAGAGTGTTGCCGTTAAGCACAAGAATTGGCTAAAGCAGGTTAAAAACCGGATAGGCTTAGGTGAACTAGATCCTCAGCCATACTGGGGTTTTGACGATCTAGAGCATAAAGCTGGTACCAAGCTGTTGAATAGCTTTTATGTGCAGGCAGACGTGAAGAAAGAGGACGGCAGAGAATTCTACAAGTTCAGCAAAATCATGATGTTGAGAAAGTTCAGTTTCGAAGGCTTCCTTAAAGCCCTGGAAAATGCAAAAGTCCTTGTAGACTTTGATGCGCGGACAGGACATAATCACGGGACAAAATTCCGCCTGCGACAGGAGTGCCTGCCTATGCTTTACGAGGAAGTTAAGGTAATTCTGTAAATGAGCCGCAATAGCTCCCCGTACCATACGGTTCGCGAATACTTTTGTGCCGGGAGAGGGACTTGAACCCTCACGAGCTTGCGCTCGAACGATCTTGAGTCGTTTGCGTCTGCCAATTCCGCCATCCCGGCCTCGTCCGCAAGTGTACGGTCATTTTGACCTGAAAACAAACAAATACGGCATGATATAATTTTTCCTATGGCAGGGACGTATTACAGTGATTCCATATTTTGGGTTGAGGTAGACAGGATCAAGCCCAACCCATTCCAGCCGCGGCGCACCTTCGACGAGGCCGCGCTTCTCTCATTGGCGGAGTCTATCCGGAGCTACGGTGTCCTCCAGCCCCTGACCGTGACGCGGAAAGAGATAGAACGGCCCGACCTCGGCATCTCGGTCGAGTACGAATTGATAGCCGGTGAGCGCCGACTCCGTGCCGCGAAGCTCGCGGGTGTCGCCACGGTCCCCGTGGTCATAAGGAACGGGGAAGATGACGACCGCATGAAGCTTGAGCTCGCCATCATCGAAAATCTCCAGCGCGAGGACCTCAATACGGTGGACCGTGCCAAAGCATTCCAGCGGCTCGTCAATGAATTCGGCCTCAAGCACGGCGAGGTCGGGAAACGTGTGGGCAAAAGCCGCGAATACGTCTCCAACACGCTCCGCATACTTCTTTTGCCGCAGGAAATGCAGGACGCGCTCTCCGTGGGTGAAATAAGCGAGGGCCACACGCGGCCACTCCTCATGCTTATGGACCGAGCGCAGGAGCAGCACGCGCTCTTCACCGAAATAATCACTCGAAGGCTCACCGTGCGGGATAGCGAGCAGGTGGCGCGGCGCATCGCGACCGAGCGCGCGCGAAAGCCCGACCTTACGCCGGAATTGCTCCTGCTTGAACGCGAGCTCACCGAGCGGCTCGGTACCCGCGTCCGCATTGAGAAAAAAGACCAGGGCGGGA
>CAYHFH010000136.1:0-2782 GCA_964355865.1 uncultured Gammaproteobacteria bacterium | reverse complement strand
CCGGTTGCTCCCGTCGGACCCGCGCCGCCCGTGGCCCCGGTAGAACCCGTCGGACCCGCGCCGCCAGTAGCTCCGGTCGAACCGGTAAAACCGGTTGGACCGAGTAATCCGGTTGCCCCGGTCACGCCCGTCGGACCCTCTCCACCGGTTGATCCGGTTGAACCGGTTGGTCCACCCGCGCCGGAGGCGCCGGTTGCTCCGGTCGAGCCGGTCGCACCACTGGGGCCTGATGCACCAGCCGTACCGGTGGATCCTGTGCCTCCGGTTGGTCCTGCGGCGCCAGTTGATCCCGTCGTTCCACTGGGGCCTGTTGCTCCTGCTGAACCCGTCGCCCCTGACCCACCCGTCGGACCAACTGAACCACTCATCCCTGTCGAACCCGTCGGACCCGCGCCACCGGTCGCCCCGGTTGCTCCTGTATCTCCGCTTGGTCCGGTGGGGCCGGCTCCTCCGGTGGCTCCTGTGGATCCGGTCGTCCCCGTGCTCCCTGTCGGACCGTTGGTTCCCGTAGCGCCTGTCCCGCCGCTTGGGCCCGTGGGCCCGGTAATTCCTGCATTGCCCGATGCTCCAGTAGTACCGGTTGGCCCGACGGAACCGGTAGCCCCGGATGCCCCTTTCGGCCCATCGACCCCGCTCGGACCGGTGCTTCCCGTCGGTCCTTCAAAACCCGTCGGCCCTACCTCGCCCGTCGGCCCAGTGGGACCGGCACGACCGGTGGCTCCGGTTGATCCGGTCATACCGGTCGCGCCCAGTACACTCCCTGCAGAAAGTTGCGTTTGATTGCCAAAATTTGTCGTAGTTACGAGCGGTTCATTAGCCCGGGGGAGTGGACTTCCGGGAGAACGAACATTGAGAATCTGCAACCCAAAAAGCAAAGCAAGGATGATGCAGGCTGCTGATAACGCAGCCCATGTATTTTTCGACCGAATGAGGGTAGATACAAACGCCGGTGTTGTCACTTGGATGGAAAGTTGTGAAGGATAAAGTTTGATATTGTTTGATGCATTTTGGTCTTCAAAAATATTCTTTTGATCATCAGTGATGGAATGTTTCGTTGATTGGGCATCATCCATGAGGGTTGATACCGGATCTGAAGCGATTGCAGAGCGTGATCGAGATTGCGAAGAGAGACCAGGCAATCGCTGATATCCCACCCGGCTTCCGGCTGCTGCACGAATCTCTCCGGCATCAAACCGACGGGCGCCCCCCATCGTACGGGTGCTCCGGATGACTCCCGCGTGTTCCCATCGCAAGATAGTGCCTTTGGAAACACCCAACGATTTAGCAGCCTGACTCACCGACAGAAGTCCGGTTTTCGGTTGCTCTGCTGTAGCGGCACTGTTCTTCCCTTTTTTTGTCACTGCGGCAATGACGTCATCGGTAAAAAGATGAACACCTGCTTTGTCCGTCAGCGAAGAAATTTTCCCGGATCCCAGCCAATTATGAAGTGTCCCCTTGGCTATCCCCAACCGTTTCGCAGCTTGGCTTATAGTATATAATTTAGCGTTTAATAAAGATTTCATAGCAGGGGTCTCGTCACGCAAAACAGAGTCGATAAAAGGAAGGGAAGGAAGCCGGATACTACCCTGAAATACCGTGAAGCTAATGAGGGATTTTGTGAAGCAAAAAATACGAGCATACTCTTATTAAAAAGAAGAAGAAAGAGGTTTGTCAAGAGGCATGCGGGAAATATTTCCCATTGAGGCTATACTATAAGATAAAATGAAATGTAAACTATAGGACTTATTGTACAATATTCTCCCAATGGTATTAGTTTAGCGCCATAGATTAATTGATTTCATGGACTCCCGTTTCCCTTTTGTTCCGCCGCAAACGCGCCAGATGTACCGACCGGCACTAAAATGAGTAATAAAGGCCTATAAAACAACGAAGATCAACGGATTCAGCCTTCCGGTTACACGAGGCGTTTGTAAAGCGAGAGGTACTCATGGGCACTCCTTTTCCAACTAAAGTCCTGCCGCATTGCGGACCGGATCATGGCCCCCCATTGTTTCGGATTCTTCCAGGCGGCAACCGTCCGTGTCATCGCCAATACTAAATCCGTAGCTGAATACCGGGTGAACACAAACCCGGTCACACCATCTTCCACCGAATCCGCAAGGCCGCCGGTTTTTCTCACTAACGGTATCGTACCATATCGCATCGCTATCATCTGGGTCAATCCGCACGGTTCGTATTTACTCGGCACCAGCAGGACATCGCTCCCGGCATAAATTCTGCGCGCCAGCCGCTCGTCAAACGTGTGCATAAATACAAACGATGCTGAATATTTTTTCTGCACGGTCTCGACCATGTTCACCACGGTGGGAGTGCCGGTACCAAGCATGATAAAGTGTATATCCCCCTGCGCAAGCAGTTTCTCGACAGCAGGGAGGAGAATGTCCAGTCCCTTCTGATACTTGTCGAGCCGCCCGACGAAGCCAAAAAGCGGTACATCCTGATCCGGCAGGTGATGTGATTCTTTAAGTTGCCTTTTGAGTACTATCTTTGCCTTTTGTACGTCTTTGATACTATAATTTTTTATTATACTCGTATCCTTCTTCGGATCCCACAGATCCGAGTCTACCCCATTGAGGATGCCAAGGAGATGGTCTTTCCGTTTTTTGAGGATCGCCGTGACGTGCGGACCGTAACTCTGGGTAAGCATTTCACGGGCAAACGTCGGGCTTACCGTCGTAATGACATCCGCGTACTCGAGCCCCTCCCGCAGGAGATTGACGTATGGCGTGGCCCGATCGCCCAGGACATGGAACTGACGCCG
>CAYHFH010000135.1:0-2846 GCA_964355865.1 uncultured Gammaproteobacteria bacterium | reverse complement strand
AAGGGTCAAAAAACGATTACCTATGCAATTCTCGGACTTATACTCGTCGTGACGTCCTACTGGATCGTCCAGATAATTGAAAAGGTGTCCGGGGTGAATTTGATCACACCATAACCATATGTTTCTGACGCTCATATCAAAAGTGCTCGCTGACGATTCGGGTCCGGCCGCTCGACTGCTGGCTGCTGCTCCTCCTGAAATTGTCGGTACGGTCACCAATCCGCTCGTCTATGGCGACGTCACCCAAGGGCTTGTGCCGTTTTTCACCAATCTCGTCCGACTCATGTTTGTTGGCGCCGGTATCTACGCGTTCCTCAATTTCATCATCGCCGGATACCAATACATGAGCGCAGGGGGCGACACAAAAGCGCTTTCCGCGGCCTGGGCACGCATTTGGCAATCGCTCCTTGGACTCGTGATCATCGTGGGGTCGTTTGCGCTCGCTGCACTATTCGGCTATCTCATATTCGGGGACGCAGGGTTCATACTCAAGCCCGTCATCTATGGGCCAACACGGTCGTTTCAGGAATTTAATCCAAACAGATAACATGAAGATTTTTGCACAAGAACCAATTCCGCTCGGTGGATCCATAGGCGGTGAAGGGCTCGGTCCCTTCGGATCGTTAGGCAATACCATAAACAAAGGCGATGGTGCAACAGGACTTAAAGCGGTGACGTCTGCCATATCGGGTGTCATCGGTGTCATGACGATCGCCGCGGGCATCTGGTTTATCTTTCAGGTGCTCATCGGAGGATTTTATTGGATCACCAGCGCCGGCGACAAAACAAAACTCAATGAAGCGCGCGACCGCATACAAAACGCAGCGATCGGGCTCATCGTCGTAGTTGCCGCCTGGGCGATCCTTGCTCTGGCCGGACAATTCCTGGGATATGATATCGTCATTAGTGACCCCGGAGAAGTAATAAATAAATTAAAATTTCAATAACATTATGAACCAAGTGCTCGCTCAGCTCAAAAACCCGGTCATCCCACGGCTCATCGGCGAAGGTGGGACGGAACAGGGAAGTGTTGCCCTCGGCATTCTTCTCTCGCGCATATTTAGCGCGCTCTTTTTGCTCGCGTTCATCACCGCATTCCTCTACCTCATCACCGGAGCCATGCACTGGATCACGAGCGGCGGAGATAAAACAAAATTAGAGGAAGCCAGAAACCGCATCATCCACTCGATCGTAGGCATCGTCGTCGTGGCGTCTTCGTTTGCAATCATATCACTTGTTGGTCAATTCATCGGGCTGGACCTTGAAAATCTCCCGATCCCGACGATAAAATAGATCCAACCGTCTATTGACAAACAGCGTCCATTTGCAGAACAATACAGGAGTAGGGTATAATAGAAACTAATTGTTAAAGGAGGAAATCTATGTTCCAAGTTTTTGCTGAAGAACCAACACTGAAAATTTCCCGCGATAGAGCACAGTTTTTCAAAATCTCCAACTTGGGTGAGCTCATTAGTGCCGCAGTTGGCGCACTACTCGTTCTTGCCGCCCTCCTTGCATTCTTTTATCTCATCCTCGGGGGCATCCAATGGATCACCTCCGGAGGAGACAAAACCGGCATGGAAGCCGCCCGCAACAAGATCACCCACGCCGTCGTGGGGCTCGTGATCGTCGGAGCCGCGTGGGCCATCATGGTCCTCGTCCAGAACTTCCTGGGCGTGACGATCATCGGCGACACGCTCACCCTTCCGAAGCCTTTTTAAGATAAAAGGGTCCAGATTTTTCTCTGGATCCCCGCGTTCGCGGGGATGACAATCTTTTCTCTCCCACTTGTGTGCTTCTCGTTTCTGCGGGATAATACCAGATGATGTCTCTTATTCTTTTGTTCGTTTATTTATTTATTCTCCTGACGCCCATCCACGCGGCCACGTGGGGCAGCTGTGTAATCGAGGAAGCGGCAACCATCCAGTGCCTTGTCCCCATGTTTGAACGCGTAGTCCAGGGAGTCCTAGCCCTCTCCGGCGTTGCGCTTTTTGTGATGCTCGTCGTCGGCGGATACAATTTTCTCCTCTCAGGCGGCGACCAAAAAAAGCTTGAGGCGGCTAAGAGCACTATCACCGGCGCGATCCTTGGCCTGGTCGTCATGGTGGTTGCGTTCCTCATCATTAAAACCATCGCAACGTTTACCGGCGCAACGACAGTCACTAAGTTTGAAATTCCGCAGTAGAAATAGTATCAACGAATGCCTATACTAATAGTATGAAATCGTTCCGCGCATCGATTCTAACTCTTATCTTCTTCTCATTGGTCGGTCTAATCACCTTAGCCAGCCCCGTTCACGCAGAATCATGGGCAATTCCAAACATAAACACATTCAATGAAGCTCTTAAGAATACAGTTCCAGGGGGTGTAAACTCAGAGGGTGCAGGAACGCACTCTTCGGTGGTTAGCATGTTAGCGTTAACTGGCATGATTGGTGGTCTGACGGAAAAAATAGGTCCAGATGGAAAACGTCTGCCGTTTCATTATGAAAACAGCGCTGTTGCGGGCATGGGTGGCGCAATAGCTTCGCTCTATGGTCATCCTCCTGCTTCAACCTACGCATTTGCCATCGACATGGGAGAAACTTTTGGGTTTATTCCTAAACAAACGTACGCCCAGGGAGCTGGCTTCACTGGCCTTCGTCCACTTTTGGGCATTTGGAAAGTATTCCGCAATATCGCCTACGGGATAATTGCCATCATCATTGTCGTCGTGGGATTTATGGTGATGCTGCGGACAAAAATTGACCCAAAAACCGTGGTGTCCGTACAAAACGCCATTCCAAAAATTGTGTGGGCTCTTATCCTTGTCACATTTTCATACGCCATTGTCGGATTTTTAATCGA
>CAYHFH010000134.1:0-2859 GCA_964355865.1 uncultured Gammaproteobacteria bacterium | reverse complement strand
GCAAGGCCTGGCCTTATGTAATTTTGAGAGTACAAGATATACAAGAGCGCCGGCAAGCCAAATACAATCTTCGGCAACATCAGGACACTCCCGCCAAACAGCATCCCCGATAACAATAATCTAGCCTCAAAAGGCCTCGCCTTTTGAGGCTGGAAAAGGAGCAGGATGCTACCAAAGTAAAAGAGGAGCATCACCATGTCCGGACGGACGTCAATCGTTTTATCGATGGTCACCGGGAATGTGAGGAAGATGAGCGTGGCAAGAAGCGGTGCAAAAACTGTCATTCCCGCGTACGCGGGAATCCAGCGTAAGATATCCCGTGTCATTTTATACACCACACCTGCACACAATCCATAGCTGATGACCATGAGTACACGGACGGCGATGAGAAAGTTGGTAGAATCACCGGCTAGCCTTAGGATCGGGGAGAGAAGCCACGGAAACCCCGGCAGGATATAAAAGAAAAAATCGCGGTAGGGGAGATATCCGCGGACGACGAGCCACGTCCAGTGCAGATACGCAAATTCATCCGGGTCAAAGGCGCGCGTGAAGGCCAGCTGTAACCGCATAAGCCCAACGACGCCGATGGCCAATAAGACTACTATTTGTACAATTTTTCGGGGATTTATTTGTAGATTTGTCATTTGTAGACCTGCCTGCTCGCCTCGATTCGGCGAAGCGGGCCGGCAAGGCAGGTTTGTAGATTACTCATTCTTTCAATAGTATACTACCCCTATGCCGAGAATCACGGTCGAACGGTTTATCGTTGGTTTGATTATCATTGCAGCAATTCTTCTGAGTCTTTCTCAAACGATCCTCTATCTCTGGCAGACGCCTGCCGGTTATACGTTTCCGTTGATTCACAATTTTGTTGAAGACTATTACCAGTATCTGGACATCATGCGTCAGGGTTTCGACGGGTGGTGGGGGGCCACCAGCCGCTTGACGCCGGAAGTATTGCCGCGCCTGCCGGTAAGCCTATTCCTTCTCTTTTTAGGTCACGCTGCACGGATATTCCACGTGTCGGTTCCCGTCATGTATACCGTCGCGCGCGCCCTCGGGGGGATAGCTCTCATGACTCTTGTCTATCAACTGATCAAGGTGGTATTCACCCAGCCTCACTTTTCTCAAAGTGGAGCTGGGTTTCCTCAGTCCTTTGCCAAACGCTTCACGGCCCTCTGCATCGTCCTATTCAGTACCTATTTTTGGGGATGGGGGAGCGCGGGACCGGTGGTGGCCAGTCTTCCTCATGCATGGACGGAGCTCGACCCCATATTCCGGTGGTCCTTCGTCCCGCATCACCTCTGGAGCAAAGTCGGCATGCTCGCCGTATTTCTTCTTCTCACGGGCGGAGTCTGGCAGACGCAATCGAAAAAGTTTTTTTATCTCGTCGCCGTCGTCAGCCTTGTCGCGGCGATGGGCTTTACTAACCCCGTTGTGTACGTTACTCTTATACCGACCCTTCTTTTATACGCTGTCCTAACGCTCTATATCAAATCAAAGCCAGGCTTTGAAATCATGATGGTCCTATTTGCGGTGGTTACTGCCGGATTGGTCACGCTTTATCACCGCTATCTCCAGACGAATATATTTCCGTGGACGAGTTATCTGTTGTGGGAAAAAACACTTTTGTATAAAGTAAATCCGGTTGACTACGCAATAAGTTTCGGGCCTACACTCGTCTTATTTATTCTTGCCATCCCAAGCCTCTGGCGAATGGGAAGGGTGGGAAGCCTCCTCCTTGCCTGGACTGCCAGCAGCTGGATCATGCTCTATCTAGTAGGTCCCTTCGTGCCCGTGACCCCCGAACGGTTCCTCGGCGGCTACCAATTCATCCCCCTAGGCATCGGCGCCGCCATCTGGCTATTTAGCCTGAAAAGGTCACACCTTTTGAGGCAAGAAAATGCAATCGTGTTAAAGGCCACTCCCTTGGCTGTTTATCCTGAGCGAAGCCGAAGGACAAGGGGTGGCCTTATGAAAATTGTGTTGACTGCGATGCTTCTTTGTTATTTTGCCGTTGGCCTTTATGCGAGTTTCCGGGAACACGCGGGGTATGTAGTGGGCAACCGCAACAATCCCCAGGTGTACGTCCCTAACGATTTGATGGATGTATTTGCCTATCTCTCCAAAAATAGTCAGTCCGAAGACGTGGTGATGGCTCCTTATGAAATAAGCACCATGATCCCGGGGCTTACTGGCAGGCGGGTCGTTGCCGGCCATGTGATGTTTGCGAAAGATGTTGGCGCCAAGCGCGCCGCGATCAACGAATTTTTCTCGACCCGTGATCCAGCTGCTGCCACCCGCATATTATCCCTCTACAACGTCCGTTGGATCCTTACTGATGTCTCATGGATTCCACCACAGAATAGTGCTGTCATGAAACGGTTTAACAATAGAACTCACGCCCTCTTTGCTTCAAAAAATTGAACCTCGTTTGTTATTGATCTATAATCACACAGAGGAAAAATTAATATGCCACAATCACCGGAACAGGCAGCCGCAGAGAGGATGAAGCGTAATGACGAAGTAGAGAGTTTTGTGATAGCTTCCAGGGGAGCAGGGATAGAGCCAACCTTACCAAGGTTTCATGAACATTTACGTCAAAAAAAGTCCGTGCCGTCAGGAAAACCTGTTGAGATTATAGGTGATGAAGATGGTGATGATGGCGATGATGAAGAAGAAACCCAGCCCGTTGTTAAACAAACCAGAAAAAAATTTCGTTAAGCACTTCGTGTATATTGGTCCCTTGCTCATTGGTGATTTTTCCCTAGAATAGGGGACATGAGAGAAAAAGTATTTGGATTCCTTATTGTCCTTTTTCTTGCGGCCTCTCTCGCCCCGGCGGGCTATGAGATTGCC
>CAYHFH010000133.1:0-2878 GCA_964355865.1 uncultured Gammaproteobacteria bacterium | reverse complement strand
CGTTCCCATCCGGAATATATGATAGGAGGCGCCAACACGTAAAATAACGAGGCAAGCATCGATGATACTTCTATCGAAAATACAGTAAGCCTTTTTTCAAAACGAAGGAATTCTTTTAGAATAAAATACAAGGCAATATATCCAATACTCAATTTTATGCCGTTTATGATAGCGATTGTTAAAGTCGGTGAACCGACAATAGCTTTGATTCCGGCCAATAATATAATAAACGGCAACAGAAAATAACTTGTAGCTTCTCCTCCTATGCCGGATGTCGAAATCCCGTACAGCACTTGAGTTCTCAGATATGAGATCGGATCATAAAAATATAACCTACTTGAATCCCCGCCTAGGTCCATTTCTCCGGGCTTGAGCCAAAAAAAGGGAATAATAAACAAGAAAAGCGCTATGACTAAGGAAAGGATCGTAAACTTATGACTTCGTAAAGTGAATGGAAATATTTTCATTTTTCACAGGTAACTTCAACTACTCTCTAAATTGTTGGAAAATGCCGATTAATAGGAAAAAAAAGAGGAGAACTGCAGCTTTTTCTGTTCCCACAGATGCTTTTGAAGCGATAAATTGAATATACATAGACGCTAAGGCAACAAGAGATATAAAAAATGTAAAATTACTTTTTAGCTTAAAGAAAAAAATGCAGAAGAGATAAAAAGCCAACACACCAAATACTCTGATATCAGAATTATCTTTCACAAGAAATGTTTCACTTACCACCAAAAGAGAAAGTATCGTCAATACCACCTGTTTGTATCGGTGAAGCAAAGGTGACAAATAGTTATCTTTCAATTTCGATAGCATAAATATATACTATGGTACAACCTCTATTATATCAAAATTTCTTTTGTTTGATAGTTTGGACGATGAACCCTACGGTAATCAACACGAATACACCCGAAATCAGTATTGACCAATAAAATAATCGTTGGCCCGTAAATTCAATATTCAATTCATAACTCTGCTCCCCCAATGATTCTGTTGGAGTTATGTACCAGGCGTTCGCATATCCATTCGCTTCGACGTGAGGGTTTTCAGCAAGAAATTTTTTGGGTACGTTAGTTAGCATTTCAGGATCAAAATATTGATTCTTGCTTCGTATTTCTTGAACTTGTCCATCAAAATAACTTCCGATAATTTCATCATTACTTTGATTGTGTTTAGCTAATGATATTTTCCAATTCTTATGAAAACTTTCAGAGAAAATAAGGAGATAGGGCGCTTTGGCATTTGATACATTTACTCTATATTTGACGGGATTAATTTTTTGAAATTTGATAACCGGTGTATCAGCTTGCTGAATAGGTTTATTTACTGTGCACGCTGTGTTAATGAATAAAAATTTGCAATCCTCAACATGTACATATGAGGTTCGTAATTCCGCGGATATTGTATCTCCTATAAAGTTCGACGCCTTATTATAAGTGCTTAATGTAGGATTATCGTTATATGTGATTATGTTATTTGAAACATATAAGTGTGGAACTTTAAATTGAGCACCAATTTTATAAACCTGGTAAGGACCTTGTTCAAATATTTTATTTAAGGAAAGCTTGTCAATGTACACTTTGTATTCTGCTTGATCCTTTGGCATGAATTTCCGTACATAGTCCTGAGAATATGGAAAACCAGGAAAAGTAGCATCATAAACACGCGGATCAGAATTATAAAAGATGTACTGTATATTTAGTAACCCAAATAGACGGTTAATTTCGGAGTAGTTGCGTTCCTGACTTAGCCGCCAAAAAATATCACTATAGGGCGCCATATCCATGTACCCGGCAAAATCTTTCTTTCCGGTTAACTGCCCTATCATCGAATGACCAACGTAGGCCCCATCATTTGACCCATAAACTACCTGCATGTAACTGTCGGAAAAGGGCAGTACAAGAATCTTACCGTCGTTGGGGAGATCACGGATAAATTTAAGCGTTTCCTCATACTTTGGATCAAAAATAACGCCGACTTTCGTATCAGACTGAGTATTAAATTGATTAATCAACTCACCGTTAATAAATAACCAAGAATTCAATACCAAAAATACTGAAAGTATCATAAATAATAAATATCCAAAAAATACATGTAATCTTTTAACTATGAAAAACACGGCCTGCCCGAAAAGTAATGAATAATAGAAATAAAATACAAATTGCCATTGACCGTAAAAATTCTTAAACATGGTAAATCCGGGAATTTTAAATAATAAAGTATAGAGACTAATTCCCAGACCCGTAATCTGAGCAGTGACCAAATATAACGTAATCAGAAAAAAAATACCGGTTGTCAGTGAAAGTTTATCTTTTTTGTGATTTAATAATAAGCCGGTGATACAGGTGACGGGAATGAGCACCGTGAGCCAACCCAATTGGCTTGTAGTAGAAAATGCCAACCAGTGAAAGCTCACCTTTGTGTATGGCATTACTCCAAAAAAGTACCCCAACATTTCTTCTGCGTTAGCCTTATCAAACACCTGAAAGTTTATGTTACTCCCGGACATGAATAAATCGGACATTTCCGGAAATAAATGAAAAGCATGAAGGCCGATAAACAACACGCCCACCCATAAAAAACTACTCCAATGGGCCTTAACCTTATAGAATATTTTATAAAGGAACAAAAATAGTAATCCCAAGGGATAAAATGCAAAAAAAGGAGGTGCCGCCGAAGTCTGAAAATTGTGTGAAAATAGTAAACTGGCGAATAAACTATAAAATAGATATCGCAATCTGTCCGTATTCATATACCGCAAGACAAGATAAAAAATCAATGGATTTAAAAAAACCTGATCATGTGAAGGCAATGCCCGTACATAATTTTCCGTCATCGCAGGATTGAATACATAAAATAATCCGGCAAGAATTGA
>CAYHFH010000132.1:0-2902 GCA_964355865.1 uncultured Gammaproteobacteria bacterium | reverse complement strand
GCGGCCCAGATGGGGAAGAGATAGTTGAATATGGCCACTTCTCCGACCTCAATCGACTTCATGGCAAGTTTTTGGAGTGTATAGGCGACTGTCCCCGAGATAAATGCCATGTAGAGGACTCCCAGATGTGCGGCAAGCGGGGCGTGGGCGATCGTCGTGACAATTTCTTGCACTGAATACGACGTCAGGAGAAAGGGAAGAAAACACACGAACCCGATCATGAATGAGATATTGGTGAGCGCCATGGCAGGCACGCGGTCCCGGAGTGAGACTTTGGCAATCACGGTGGCAATCGCGTCAGCGGCAAGAGAAATGATGATCAGAAGATTTCCTTCAAATGAGAGAACACCCATCCCATTGCCTCCCACCATCGGACCAACCGTAATGATGAGCGTTCCCAAGAGGGCAAGAGCGATTCCGACGCGTTCCGGCTTGGTGATATGCTCTTTGAGCATGAGCATGCCTGCGATAGCTACCATCACCGGCCCTGTAGCGGATATGACCGATCCGGCCAGTGAGGATGTTTTATCAAAGCCAAAAAAGAGAAGGCCAAGGCCCAACGGTACGGCAAGAACACTATGAAGAATGATATGGGGAACGGTACTCTTGTTGAGTCGGAGTTTCGGGGGCCTAATCGCCCACAGTGTAGCACCAAACGCGGATGCCAATGCGAACCGGTAAGTGAGAAATATGATGGGAGGAAAATACCCTAACGTAAACTTGATGACCGGTCCGGCAACACCCCAGATGATAGAGACGACGAGAAGCAGAAAATAAGCGGTGTAGCGATGATTCATGGGCAGGGTTTGCTTGTCATCCCCGCCCCGCATCAACGTGAGGGGTAAACTCCAGCGGGGATCCAGAGTGTATTATTTATTTAGCATTTTAATTACATCAGCAATGGTCATCTCTATTTGCGTCTTCGCGTTCATATCTTTGAGTTTGACGACTCCCTTGGCAACTTCCTCCGGTCCTTGGATGACCACGTACGGGATGCCTTTGCGGTCGGCGTATTTGAGTTGCTTTTCGAGTTTGACGGTGGGATCAGGGTAGAGATCCGTGTTGACGCCGGATGCTCGAAGTGTTTGCGTGATGGTTTGTGACGCAGGAAGCGAGTTTTCCGAGAAAATAGTCATCAGGACGGCCGTTTTGGTCGTGACCGAAGGGAACAGTCCAAGCTCTTCCATGGCAACGATGGTCCGGTCAAAGCCCACGGCAAATCCGACGGCGGGGACATTACGGTTACTAAACTTTCCGACGAGACTGTCAAAGCGTTCGCATCCTGCCATGGATCCGGCGGTAAATGCGGGGTCGACAATTTCCCAGATGGTACCGGTCGAATAGTTAAACGATCGGGCAAGGGTGGGCTCAAAGCGATAGTTCTCCTTCATACCATACGCATCCAGGAAGGCGAATATTGTCTTGAGCGCGTCATTGGGCGTGCTGTTTTTGACGGTTTCCAAAAGCGTTTTTGCGTCAGTTTCCGTATATCCTTTTTTGATAAGTTCGGCAACCACACCGTCTTCTCCGATTTTGGCAAGTTTATCGATTGCCACAATGGCTTTATACGGGACGTCTTGATACAAAGCGCGGTCATTGATGATAGCCATTGGATTTTTAAATCCTAAATTTTTAAATATCTGGATGGTGAGTGCAACCGTTTCACCGTCAGCGGCCCGGTGATCAACGCCAAAGATATCCGCATCGCACTGGAGAAATTCCCTGAACCGTCCCCGCTGCGGCTTTTCGGCGCGCCACACGGTTTGGATCTGATAGCGTTTGAAGGGAAGCGATATTTTATCCGGATACTGGGCAATCACACGGCAGGTCGGAACGGTCTGATCATAGCGAAGGGCTACGTCACGCCCGCCCCGATCTTTGAATTTGAAAAATAACGTCTCATCCTCGCCGATGTTACCCGAGAACGTCTCTAAGTATTCTACGGCCGGTGTTTCGAGGGGCTCAAATCCAAACGATTCGAATGTCCGGCGTATGATATCTACCGCATATTGCCGTTTAAGTGCATCAGCCGGCAAAAAGTCGCGAAATCCTTTGAGTGTTTGTGGTGTGATCATAGATTTTATCCTTTCGCAAGGACGACGGTTCCCACGAGTTTGACGCTCACGCCGATAAGTTTCATGAGGCTCAGTGATTCATGGAAAACGACAACACCGGCGATGACGCCTGCGACCCCAATGCCGCCCACGAGCATGGGGAGGGCTATGGAAAGCGGGACGTTTCGGGAAAGTGTCGTGTTATAGAGAAGTACGGCTCCGGTGAAAAAGACGCCGGAGAGAAGGCCGGTGATGATAGTATCTTTGCCTGGCATCGCCAATTTTCCGCCGGAGAACGCTTGTATCAACAGGACAATCATGGCTGTAGCCAACGCACCAGAAGTCAACAGCAGAGCGCCTATAAGCGGAGAAATGCGGGTAGAATAGTAGCGGACAAGCGTATTGCTTATTCCGTATCCGGCAATCGAGATAAGTAAGAGTACGAGCCAGTTCATAGCGAAAAGTTTAAAGTTTTAATTTTAACGTTTAAAGTACGATAACGTTTTTATTTGATGTTGATAGTATCTCAATCCCGTCACTCTTCAAGAGTATCAAATCCTCGATACGGATACCATACTGTCCTTCCACATAAACACCCGGTTCGACCGTGACGACCATACCTGCCCTGAGTGTTTCCGAAGGGCCTGGTTTAATTGTCTGTCCTGAGTTTATTGAAGGATTGGCTCTTAGTCGTGGGGCCTCGTGGATGTCCAAGCCAACGCCGTGCCCCAGAGAGTGGGGATAGGTGGGGAAGCCAGCCTTTTCAACAATATCCCGCGCAACGCGATCAGCAAACTTACCCGTAGCCTCAAGGCCTGGCCTTGAGGCTAGGTACTTCAAAGCGGCGG
>CAYHFH010000131.1:0-2946 GCA_964355865.1 uncultured Gammaproteobacteria bacterium | reverse complement strand
TAAACATGACACGACCGCGGAACCGGTCATACCCTCCACGATTTGACGGAACGATGAGGCCCGCATGGTCAAGGAGCGATTCGTCAAAGCCTTTCTTTTTGAGATACTTAAGTAACCCGTCCCAACTGTTGGCACTGTAGCCCAAGGAAAAAGACTTGATTGTTTTTTCGGTAACCCCACGATTTTTAAGGTACGCACGGGCTTTTTCTCCGATGACGTGTTTGGTCAATAAGTAATGGTAATATTCGCTTGCAAGGTGGTTGGCCGCAATTATTTTTTCCTTAAGCTTTGCCTCAGGAGTGTCGGCCATCCGCCGCTCGAGCTTGACCCCTGCCTTTTCAGCGAGACTTGTGAGGGCCTCCACAAAGTCCACGCGCTCATTTTCCATGACAAAGTCGATGACCGATCCGCCCTTGCCGCAATTTGCTACGGCAAAACTTGCCGCTGTATACGAATGATCTTGCTTAACTGTTAAATTATAGACTGGCCCGTCATATGCTTGTTTCGTAATCTCGACAATCGGCAATATCCAATAAGAACTACCATTAATTGACGGATAAATGAGATCATATCTCTGGCTTGCGGTCTCTGACCAAAACACTCTATATACTTGCTGGTGATGAACGTTATTTTTGTCTATTTTGGATTTTTCCATGTATACACCAGGAAATCTGTTTAGACGTAGAAGAATATCTGTCAGTTGCCCAGCTAAAACTTTTGATACGGTCGTGATAGATTTATGATAATGAGGGGATCGATTTGCTTGAAACAAATATCCATCTCCCGTAAATACAGCATCGAGAATTATCTTTTGTTTTTCTGAAGATAGTTCTTGAAAAATCCAAGGGATATGTTTAAGCGCTGCGCTGTGACCACATAAATTCTCAAATATATTTGCTAGCTGCGAATGGCAAATGGTCACTTCTAATCCAGTTTTTCCTTTTATCCGTCGCTCATGAATCTTCGCGGTAAGACCAAACAATTCTTTTGATAAAACGTCAATCCTTTTTGCAAGTAGCGACTCTTTATTACTTAAACTGAAACGGATATACGCTCTGTGATTACTCCCCTCCGCGATATAATAACCAATAAATTCAAGTAACTTCTGATTAATCGGAATATCAAATAGAATATTTTGAGGCCTTCTACCACGTTTAGGAAATTTTGTAATATATTTAGAGAGGTCTATACGCTCTATATCTTGAATATCCTGACGAACTGGATAAAGGAGCAGGTCTCCTGTCTGCAGCTCGCCTGATGGAATCTCTCGAATTGGAAAATTTTGTGAGATTATCAAGGCATATTTATCATCCTGTGTGTACCGCTTCCTGCAATCTTTCATACGGCGGGAAACGCTTTTATATGTTCTACCAACTGCATCACCTCTTACTACAAGAACTCTATGATCACTTGTTATCCGAACAGGATAACCCAGCTTTCTAAGTCTTATTTTTATGAGATTACCCTTATAGTATCTACTCAGAGTTCTAATAACCTTCTGCAATCTTCCATTGCCAGATATCACCCAATGATTTGCATCAATAGTCTCGATCTCATGAAAACCAAAAGGTGTTTGCACTACCTCTCCTGGTGGAAAACATCCGAAGCACTTCCATGACTGACGCTCGGGGGAAACGATAAAGGACGGCGTCTTTTCGCTGTGAAACGGACAGAGCGCCTTCCAGTGCCGACCGGCTTTCTTCAGCGTCACGCGTGCGCCAATAATGTCAGTGATGTTCGTCCTGTTTTTAACTTCGTCGATATCACCCATAGCAGGAGGAGGATAGCATAAATACGACCACTACTACCAATCACCAAGTGGAGATTAGATTAGGAGAGGAAGAGGGAAAGGGTTTTTTCGATACTCGAGATACTTCTTTATGAACTCACCGTGATCAAAGGCATACTGGTCGAAGGAAAGTAGCTTATCGATGGGCATCCACTCGACTTTAGAATTTTCGCTGTCCCGCGACCCTGCTTCTTTAATAGGCCGAAGAAGAAAATCGAAAGCAACATTTTGACGATCTTCATTCGGACGGTGCGGATTCGTATTGACGCGGAAAAGAGCAATCACTTCGCTGTCCCATCCGGTCTCCTCTTTAATCTCACGAACTATCCCTCCTGCTGCCGTCTCGTCTCTACCTAAAAATCCGCTGGGCAAGGACCACTTGCCGGTTTCTAATATGGGACCGGCGCGTTTGACAAGAAGCAGTTCTCCGTTTCGCTCCATGATTCCATGCACCACAACATGGCGAAGCATTCCCTTTCCACCATCTTCAAACGTACAGGTAATCATATAGTCATGATACGCTTTTCTGATTCCGAACAAGAACCACAGATAGCGGCAACACAGTGACCAGCGTCAGAATTCCTAACATCGTATAAATCGTCCGCACGCCGTAGGCGGCAATGATGGGGCCGGAAAGAGAGGTAATCGCAACATAGATGATTCCCACGATCATGGAGAGAGCGGATATTGCCGTGGCGCGGTATTTACTATCAAACATTTCATTCGTATAACGCGTGAGGATAATCCAACGACCGGTGCCAGCCATGACGGTGCCGGCAATAAAGGGCACAGCCCACCATCCGTGGAACAAAACTCCCGGTAAAAAGCAAAGAAGCATCATGACGGGGAAAAAGTAAATCGACCGCTTTCGAGTAAAAAGATGATCATTTTTCAGAAGTGCCGCCAACACAAACACATTAAACAGTCGTACTCCGCCCATGATGAGTCCGCGCACGGCATCGGTAAACCCCAACTCCACAAGAATAAAATCAAAAAAATAATTATTGTTCGTCCAAGTTATTCCGGATACTGCTATATAAAAGATAGACATGAGTGCCACGTTTTTAGACTTAAATGCTTCCTGGGTTCCCCGTTTCATCTGTGTGACCCGTCCCCCTTAAACTAAGACAAGTTTCTAAGATAAAATAGAAACATTT
>CAYHFH010000130.1:0-2965 GCA_964355865.1 uncultured Gammaproteobacteria bacterium | reverse complement strand
GAGGTCGTCTTGACCATGAGTGATTTGACGCAAAAAGAACGGAGTGAGTGGCTTGACAAAGTGACGTCATGGGGCAATGAGGGATTGCGCGTCCTGGCACTTCTTCATAACAAAACGTTCCTAGGACTCATAGGGATCGCCGATCCGGTTCGTGAGGGAGTGGCGGAAGCAGTATCCCACGTACAAAAAGCCGGGGTAGCCGTAACCATGGTGACGGGAGATTACCGAGCCACAGGAGAAGCCGTGATGCGCTCCATCGGTCTTCCTATTGCCCATCCACAACGCGAAATCATGGAAGGCCATGAATTGACAGCTATTACCGACGAAGAACTTAAAGCGCGGGTGCGGTCTGTCCGACTTTTTTGCCGGGTGAGTCCTGATCAAAAACTCAAAATTGTCTCAGCGCTGCAAAAAGCCGGAGAAGTTGTCGCCATGACCGGAGATGGAGTCAATGATGCCATAGCGATCCAAAAAGCAGACATCGGCATCGTGGTGGCAGGCGCCTCCGACGTAGCCCGTGGGTCAGCGGATATCGTACTGCTGGACGCCAACTTCAAGACAATAGTGGCAGCGATAGAAGAGGGACGGGCAATCTATGACAATATCCGGAAAGTGACATTGTATTTGCTCTCCAACACGTTCGTCGAGATTGCGCTCATCGCAGCAACAATTCTCGCCGGACTCCCGCTCCCTCTTACGGCAATCCAGATTCTTTGGATCAATCTGGTCGACGACGGAGTTCCCACACTGGCACTCGCCACAGACTCCCGAAGTCATGATCTTATGCGCCGATTGCCACGATCTCCTTCTACGCCGATCGTGGACTCGAGGATGGGTATGTTTATTGCCATCACGAGTGGGGCCGCGGCAAGCGTTGCCTTTGCGATATTTCTCTGGGCAGGCGGAGAAAGAAATCTGCGCTTGAGCCAAACGGTCGTCTTTACGCTCGTTTCCGTAAGCACGCTTCTGTATGTGTTCACCTGTCGATCTGTACTGCGTCCCACGAATCTCGTATCAGTGTTCCGTAACCCGTGGCTCGTGGGGTCTGTTGCGTTAGGATTTCTCATGCAGTTGTTTGCCGTCTATCACCCCTGGGGACAGCGCGCATTCGGCACCGTTTCCCTTCCGTGGGCCTCATGGATCATCATCCTTGGCGCAAGCGCCCTCATCATTGGGATTATCGAAGGCATGAAACGGTTTACCCATCATGGGTTTACGGAGCGAATCCTATGATTCCCTGGACTCAGATAATCATACTTCTCATATCCGGTGTTTTTTTGACTGGTGCCGCGCACCTGGTCATTCAGCAAAGCACCCGAATCGCACGCCGCTTCGGCCTGTCGGATTTCACCATGGGGTTTCTCCTCCTCGGGCTTTTTACCTCTATGCCGGAATTATTTGTCGCGATTCAATCCGTCTCCGACGGAATTCCCCAACTCTCAGTCGGCAATCTGCTCGGCGGATCAATCCTTCTTCTGTCATTCGTGATGGGTGTAACCTCGATCATCCAGGGGCAGGTTGCACTCGATCACCGGCTGAACCACCGCGAACTTATCCTTATGATAAGCGTAATAGCCGCTCCCATTGCCGTCTTATGGGATGGACAACTTACCCGCATTGAGGGAGGAGTACTCGTTGGACTTTATATCCTCCACAGCGCTCTTCTCAATCACGGCAACCACAAAGGGAATCGTAAAACAAAGCAATCTCAACACGGACTGGTCCGGTCTCTGTTACTCCTGGCGTTAGGAATTACCACCTTATTTATTTCATCCCGGGTCATTGTCACCCAAGCTGAGTTCCTCATGAGGATGTTTTCCATTGCGCCGGTTCTCTTCGGACTCTTTTTCCTCTCCATTGGCACTAATCTTCCCGAACTGGCACTCGCTTTAGACGGCATCCGTAACCGCCGCAAAGAAATTGCTTTCGGAGATTTCCTGGGCAGCAGTGCCGCCAATACCCTGATCCTTGGGGCAATTGGACTTGTCTCACCGTTTTCCGCCGTGGGCCATGGTCGAATCCCCGGCGCGACACTTATTCTTGCAGCCCTCTGCCTTTATTTTTTCTGGGCAGCCTCGTCTGGCCGCAGCATCTCGCGCCGGGAGGGCTTCGGATTGTTGGGATTTTATATCCTGTTTGCGATCTATGAATTGGCATTCTGAAGGATTGCTCATGATATACTCTTGAGGTATGCGCCTCGATGGGAAAGCTCTCGCAGAAACAATCCTGACTCATCTTCGCACGCGTGTTGCAGCTCTCAAACAACACGGCGTGACACCGACTCTTGCCGTCATCCAAGTGGGGGATGATTCAGGATCAACGGCTTACATCCGGCAAAAACAAAAAGCGGCGGAAGCGATTGGCGCAAGAATAATTTTAAGCCATCAGCTGTCAGCTGTCAGCTGTCAGCAGTTAAAAACAATCATTGAACAATTCAATAATGATAAATCAGTCCACGGCATCATCCTCCAACGCCCATTGCCTGCATCGATTGCAGATCATACGAAGGCTCTCTGTAGTCTCATCGATCCCACAAAAGACGTCGATGGTTTCCTTCCAAATTCTCCCTACCCCGTGCCGGTGGCCAAAGCAGTTCTAAAAATTTTAACGCAACAAGTCCAACTGACAGGGCCTGGCCCTGTCAAGAAACAGGGCCAGGCCCCTTCTATCGTCATCCTCGGTAGGGGAGAGACTGCAGGGAAACCCATTACCGAGGCGCTGACCAAACTAGGATGCCACGTCACTGTTGTCCATTCTCAAACAGATAATCCGGATACAATCACCAAATCCGCCGATATCCTCGTGAGCTGCGTAGGGAAACCCAACGTTGTACGACGTGACAATATGAAAGCAGGTGCCATCCTCATAAGTGTCGGTATCACTCGGGCGGCCGACGGAAAACTCCACGGGGACTATGAGGAAGACCAAATCAGGGACCACGCTTCATTATATACACCCACACCCG
>CAYHFH010000129.1:0-2972 GCA_964355865.1 uncultured Gammaproteobacteria bacterium | reverse complement strand
TCCGGGAGTGACAGAAATTCTATTGCCCGGCGAGCGCGGCGACAAACTAACCAAAGCACGGCTCAAATCCGGAGAAATTGAAATCGAAGACAACCTCTACCATGCCCTCCAAGGAGCTACAAAAGGCTAATTATTAACAACGACTTTCTTATAAAGCTCTTCAAACTCTTTCCAAATATAATCCACGATTTCTATATACCCCTCTTTTAACATGCGTTGTTTTGCTTCTTCTCCCCGATGCCCGGGAATATAGACTGCATCAAAGCCGGACATGGGCTTGACAGCTTTAACTTCCTCAATAAGCTTGGAGACGTTCGTCTTAAATTCCTTCATAGGTACGAAAACGGATGGGTCGATCGCGATGAAGAAGCTTCCCAGATCCTTCTCGCTTTTGATAGATAACCCTGATTTAGCCCGCACAAATGTCCCAGTCATCACTTCCAGCAGGAGGTTAATGGCGTACCCTTTATGCTCACCAAAAGGAATAATTGCCACGGCTTTTTCCGGATCAGTCGTCAGGCGACCTTCTTTATCAAAGTATGAGGCCTCGGGTAAAACTCTTTTTAGCTTCCTTGCAATCCGTATGCTTCCATATGGATATTTCCCTGTCGCCGCATCAAAAACGATCGGTAAACCGTTAGACGGTACACCATACCCAATGGGATTGGTTCCGAATATAGCCTTCGTTCCACCGTATGGCACGACTCCCGCCGGTCCGCCGTTAGCAGACACAATGCCGATGAGATCCATTGCCGCAATCTTTCTGACATACGCCTCCATTCCTTCGTGATACGTAGCGTTGTATATACCGACCATCGCAATACCGGTTTTTTTGGCCATTTTACAGACCAAATCTACAGCGGCAACTCCTTCGAGTATCGCTGACCGACCATTTGCATCGATAAGCTTCATGCTGGGTTTATTCACCACCATCTTATGTTTTTTTTGTACAGAATCTCTGAGTTGATCCCGGCGGTACTCCAACCCGCTAAATCCGGAAAACGTATTGTTGTGTAAGTCATACTCCATCATGACATCCACCATCATATGCACTTCTTTCATAGAAGCCCCTGATGTGGCCATGATATCCGTCAGTTTTTTCTTTGCCTCCGAGATGAGTACGCGCATAATTACAACTCCTTTTTCATAGTATCTAACATAAGTAGCGCTTTATCCAAATCGTGATAATCCACAAAAATATGATCCGTGGTGTATGCCCCCTGTACATATACACCAATATTTTTTGGAGAGAGATATTTGAGTATTTCCAATAAATACCCCGTAACAGTCGGCTCTTGCGCGTCACACGTAATGATAGCAATATCCAATACCTGATCGTTTGGTTTACTTGTTAATGATAGTTGTGTCCATACAGATTTAAGAATAATCACGGTCAACTCCTTACGATCCTGTATTATTTCTACATATCCGTCGCCAAATCCCGTAAGCGCAGACACGAGATTTTTATACTCACCTCGATCAATTTAGGAAAACATATTCCTTCCGGTCCGTCCAAAAGGTCGTTCCCTTGATTACGCGCGTGACATCGGCAATATTATATGTTCCCATATTGATCCACCCTTATAGGATTCTCCCTGTAATCAAATCACCCTATTATATCTCCTTATTCATTGTATTCCCAATCAAATTTCCTAAATACTATTTTCTTCGCGTCCTCTCAACTTCCAATACTTCACCCAAAATTCGCTGGGTAATTGAGGATCATCTATGGGAATAAATGATTCCATATTTTCTTGAAATGGTGGTGTCGTGAGCCCGACAACTTTAAATTCGCGCTCAGCAATCCACGTCGTCACCCAGCCCGGACCGTATTCAACCATAGTAGAATCTACAATCGGATGCGCAAAGGTATAAGAAATAATCTCACCCTCCGGATCAATACTTAAAAAATAACCCGATCCTTCAATGGGCACGTCTTGAAATATCCCGCCTGCCTTTTCTACGCGAACGACTCTCGATGATTGTCCGGGTGGAATTGTCCAAAGCACACCATCTACCTTAGCTTGACGATCGCCCACAAATGTATATGGTGTGAGGCTGTAATTATATCCATCCGGTCTTATTGGTTGATCTACCAAAATGTCATCTTCATAACCTACCGCATGAAGAGCTCTTATTAAAAGAGATCTGTCTGATTCTAAAATACTCATAGTTAGTTACCTAGATCAAAAACTATACAGAAGTAATCCAATAGTGTATACTTGTCGTCGCTGATGTCCGACAGAAGCGACTTATGAATCAATCGGAAGATCCAATCAATAAACTAGTAGCCTTTGGCCTCACGCGGGATGAGGCGCGGGTGTATGCTCTCCTGCTGGGTAAAACTCCACAAACAATCCTTGCCCTCAGCCGCGAGCTCTCATTGCCCCGCACGACGGTCTATGACCTGACCAAATCTCTCGTCGAAAAAGGACTTCTCGAGCGCATTGTGGAATATAAGCGGATGAAGGTACGGGCTTTTGAACCGGCAATTCTCGAGGGCACCATACAAAAAGAAAAGGACCATGTGAGCCGGCTTGAAGCAAATTTAGCATTCCTGAAAACCCAACTCCCCCATGGCCTTGAACTGGCGACCCGGACACAGGTTCGCTACTACCACGGCGCCTCCGGATTTCGGCAAATGATGTGGAATGCGCTTGCAGCAAGAGACGAACACATAGGATACTCCACGTTCGGCCGATCAGCTATCGTTGGAGAAAAAACTATGGATCTATGGATGGGTGAGATGATTAAACGGAAAATAAAAGACCGCGTGATCATCAATCCCAAAAAGGAATCGCTTGACTATCTCACCAATCCCGGACAAGGAGCCGCTCGATCGAAATATCAAAACACCCGCGCAATCGATGAAAAAATCCTCTCTATCTCCGGTGACACGACAATTTATAATCACGTCTTTGCCGTCGCCTGGTGGAGAGAAGGAGAAGTAGTCGGCGTAGAAATTGAGAACC
>CAYHFH010000128.1:0-2995 GCA_964355865.1 uncultured Gammaproteobacteria bacterium | reverse complement strand
ATAGTTTGGTCAAGCACGATCTCCCACCCGTTCCCCTTTTTGACACACGACACAACCCGAGCGTTAAGCTCAGTTTGGTAACTGTCGGTCATGTAGATAAGTTTGGTCATTTTTATAGTTATCCGGTGTTTATTATTGTATTCGTTTAAGATTCAAGTCGCAATGAAATAATTATCATATTAATTTTATCGATCCATAATATTGCTCGAGAGCATTCCATGCTCCCATTTGACCATCTTGTTGTAATCCCTGATATGCGACAAGTACTTCCTTATCAGATAGATCGTTTACTGGAATTCCAGACCGATCTAAGGCAAGAGCTGCATGCGTGATTTCTGCGTTTGATTTCCATGGACCTCCGGCAGAGACTTCAATGTCTGACATATATTTCACCTCCTTTAAACCATCAAAAAACCTCCTTTCGGAGGTTCTTGTGGGTATATTTCGTTACAATTGTTTATTTTCTACAACCCAAAGAACCCCCATTTTTGGAGGTAAAAAATGCTTCGGCAAAGCTCAGCATTAATTTTTGGGCTGTCATGATTTGTGTATTTTAATTTACGGACCTAATATTGTCAACGATGTGTGTAAAGGTGTCCGGATGTTCAACGACGAGATTGGCAAGAATCTTGCGGTCGAGAGCAATATTAGCCTGTTTGAGTTGGAAGATGAAAGAACTATAGGAAAGGCCCTGGAGTTTGACCGCTTCGGAGATCCGCGTGATCCAAAGAGCCCGGATATCGCGTTTCCTGTTTTTGCGTCCGGCGAAGGCATGTTCACCCGCATGGAGGTACGCCTGTTTGGCGACGCGCACGAGTCGGCGCTTGGTCATCCGGTAGCCGGAATTAGCTTCCATCAGCTTTTTGTGTTTTGCGTGACTGGTAACTCCTCGTTTGACTCTCATACGATAATTTGACTAAGAAACAATACTACAAAAAACTAAGAAACAAAATAACTCCTTATGCACTAAGGAATTGGCGTATAACTCGTGCAAAGCGTGTCGTCAGGATCTGTGCTGGTCGATCCTGGCGGCGTTGGTGCGATTTATTTTTTGTACGTCGGATGTGTCTCGCGCCTTGGACGCGATGCATAATTTTTCCGTTTTTCGTCATCCGGAACCGCTTTGTGGCGATTTTTTTGGTTTTCATCTTTGACATATTAAATTTTACTCTGGATCCCCGCGTTCGCGGGGATGACGGATGCGCTTGTTTTTTTATCATTCACAATCATGGCTTCTATATATCTTCCCAGTGATTTGGGCTCGCGGACGACTTTGATTGACTCTAGTGACTCTATAAAGCGCTTAACGACGGCAAATCCGAACTCTTTCCTCGTCATCTCCCTTCCTTTAAATGCGAGCGTCACTTTTACCTGATTGCCTTCGGCAAGAAACTCTTTGGCTTTAGCCACCCGGGTGTCAAAATCATGTTGTCCGATGAAGGGACGCAAACGGATCTCTTTCACTCCGACATTTTTTTGACTCTTCCTGCCCTCCCGTTCCTTTTTGGCCTCCTGATACTTAAATTTCTTGTAATCAATGAGTTTGGCTACCGGCGGCTTAGCGTTTGGCGCAATTTCCACTATATCAAGCCCCAACTCTTTGGCTTTTTGGAGTGCCTCTAACTTACTCACTACCCCGATCTGCTTCCCCTCTTCATCCAAAAGCCGCACCTCGCTCGCTGCGATTTGGTAGTTAAGGCGATAAAATTTACGATTAGTGTTTGCGTTCAATCTCGTCGTTCACGTTGCGGACAAATTGCTCGAGGCTCAAAGCCCCGAGATCCTCGCCGCTTCTCGTCCGGATGGAAACTGATCCACCCTGGATCTCACGATCTCCCATTATAGCCAGGTACGGCACTTTTTGCAATGTGGAATTGCGGATTTTGGCCTGCATGGATTCGTTGCGGTCATCCAGCTCGACGCGCAGGCCCGCGCCTCGGAGAGTCTGCAGAATTTTGTTTGCTGCCTCGTTGTGCCGCTCGGCAATGGGAATGAGGGCCACCTGGACGGGTGCAAGCCACACCGGGAATGCTCCGGCATAGTGCTCGATGAGGATGCCTAGAAATCTATCGAATGATCCCAGTATAGCGACATGAAGCACCGCAGCTTTTTCATCTTTTCCTTCTTCGTTTGTGTAGGTAAGGGTAAAATTATCCGGTTGTACGAAGTCTAATTGACACGTTGTGAGTTGCCACTCCCTGCCTATCGCGTCTCGTACCATGATATCTATTTTTGGTCCATAAAACGCAGCCTCGCCAGCTCCTCTGAAATGCTTCAGCCCATGACGTTTTGCCGCGTCTACCAGAGCATTCTCTGCATTGTCCCAGCTTTTCGCGATGCCCATGTATTTTTCAGGAGTTTGTGGATCACGTGTCGAAATTCTGGCTTTGAAATCCTTAAAACCGAATGTTTTATAGACGAGAAGCGTCAGTTCTATGATATTGTCAATTTCGCTTGAAATCTGTGAATGTCTCACAAAGAGATGTGAGTCGTCTTGTGTTAATGCTCGTACGCGAAACAGCCCGTTTACCTCTCCAGCTTTCTCAAATCTGTAAACGGTAGCATTTTCTGCAATGCGCATGGGAAGATCTCGATAGCTTCGAGGTTTTTCTTTATATATTTGGAAGTGATGCGGACAATTCATGGGTTTTAAGACATACTCATCCTCGTCAATTTTCATAGCGTTAAACATGGCATCGTACTTTTGCCAATGGCCGCTTTGCTTATACAAATCACTTTTGGCAACGTGCGGCGTCCAGACAAATTGGTATCCACGATTTTCTTTCTCCTTAGTAAGCCACTGCTCTAGTGTCCGGCGGATCATAAATCCTTTTGGCATGTACAGTGGAAAGCCCGGACCGACCGAAGGGCTCAGAAGAAACAATTCAAGTTCTTTTCCGAGTTTTTTATGATCCCGCTTTTTGGATTCTTCCAGTTGCAATAGATATGCATCGAGTTCTTCTTTCGTCGGGAAACAGGTGCCGTAGATCCGTGT
>CAYHFH010000127.1:0-3023 GCA_964355865.1 uncultured Gammaproteobacteria bacterium | reverse complement strand
GGATGATGCGCGAAACGCTAACAAGATACGTGTGTTGAGAAAACTCCTGAAACAACACGCGGAGGATCTATCGGATACCTTTGTCGTGGTAACAGAGAAGACTGTGCGAATCCGGAGAACATCATAAGGTCCTTATGAAACTCAAAGATTCTGTCGCAATTATTACGGGTTCGTCTCGGGGGATTGGGCGGGGGACGGCGGTCCTGTTTGCCAAAGAGGGGGCAACGGTAGTTGTTAACTACGTCAAGGAAAAGAAAAAAGCGGAGGAAGTAGAAAAAATTATTGGAATAGAACATTGTTTGGTGGTTCAAGCGGATGTGGCGACGGAGGCAGGGGTCAAAAAATTGGTGGGGGAGACGATGAAACGGTTTGGCCGGATTGATATCCTGGTCAATAACGCTGGGGCCATTGGGGAGCGGGGTTGGAAAACAGGATTAGATGCGTGGCGGGAAACGTTGGATGTCAATCTCACGTCGGCGTGGCTCATGACAAAAGAAGTTGCGCCCTTTATGGAAAAGCAGGGTCTGGGCTCGATAGTTAATCTCGCCTCGACCGTGGGCATCCTGGGCGTTGCTCCGATCCTTGCCTATTCGTGTGCCAAAGGGGGACTCGTTTCGATGACCAAAGCGTTTGCCAAAGAGCTGGCGCCTACGACGCGGGTGAACGCAGTCGCGCCAAGTAATGTCATGACGGATATGACCAAAAGTGCCGGACCGGATCTCATCGAGTTATTCCGCCAGCAAACACCGCTTAAGCGAATCGCGACGCCCGAAGAACTTGCCCGAGCTATTCTCTTCCTTGCCTCTGATGACGCAAGTTACATAACCGGCCACACACTGGTCGTGGATGGGGGATATAGTTTGAAATAAAGTCTTATTCTTCCAGGTCAACGACAATGCCGTCGTCACAGATGGGGTCAACATATTGCTTCACGAGTGCCTTATGCAGCGGATGCGGGACATAGGCATCACGGTGTTCTTTAGTATCAAACGTCATAATGAACGCATGGGTATACCCTTTCCCGTAGGGTTCGATGCTGACGCTTGGACCCCAGACATAGTGCGTAATCCCTGGAAGTTGATCTTTGAGTCCTGCAAGTGCGCTGGCCATGGTTTCAATTTTTTCCGGTGTGGCGTTTGCGTTGAATTTAAAAAGAACGACGTGATGAATCATATCCAGCCCTCCTAATATCAGTGTAACACTCTTCGTTTGAGAAAATCTGCGATAACAGCGGCAAGCTCTGTTTCTTTTCCCTCAAATCCATGATTGCTGTTGTTGATCTGATGTGTTTCTGCTTGTTTGTTTTCGGATTCAATAAGCGCCATTGCATCGCGGATAGGGATATGGGTGTATTCGTCATTTTGATCTCCTATGACCCCAAGAATCGGAATTTGAATATCTCTCAGAAGCAATAATTTCTTGCCGTTTCGTAGGGGTAATGTGTTGGAAAGTTCGGATCCGGGTATAAAAAAATTGACGTATGTCGCGGCACTCACCGGAAGCGTGCTACCTGCTTGCGCGCGTAGATCTGTGAGTAATTGATATGGCTTACCATCCCGAAGAAGTTGTTGAGCCTCATACATGTATTCTTTTTGTGCCTTCTCTGGATAGCGCGTTTGAGTCGCAAATGAATCGGAAAATCCCAACAGGATGATTGCCGTAACAACGCTTTTATATTTTCCTTTCGTGGCATAATACACGACTTTTTCTGTACCGAAGCTATGGCCTTCGAGAATGACTTTTTTGTATCCCCGAGACAAAGCAAATTCGATCCACACATCGATATCCAGAAGACAATCCTCAAAATGTTCGAGTGCTGCGCCGTGGGGAACAAACCCTTCTTCGAGTTCATAAATACTGCTCCCCCGGTTATTCGTCGCAAGGTAGGAGAGTCCTAAGGAGATCGCAGATTCAGTGAGAGATTTATAAAAGGAATTCCAGTAAAAACTTCCGGAGGTTCCGTGGGTATGGATAATGATGGTTTCCATAGGATGTTCGGGTTCGGTAAGAAGACCATGAAAAAGTAATCCATCAGATGTCGTTACGTTGACAATTGGGTATGTCATAGATATTTCTTGATCGGATTATACAAGAAAATACTAACGAAAGTTATTTCGTTTCCAACACAATCGTCGGGAGGGCGTCCAGCGGATTGACGGGAGCACCGTCCTGGTAGATTTCCAAATGCAGATGGTTTCCGGTCGACCAACCAGTTGAACCCACCTCGCCGATGACTGTATTTTTATCAACGTCCTGTCCCACCTTGACGTCCACTTTAGACAAATGGGCATACAGAGACAGGGCTCCCTTGTCATGTTCGATGAGCATGTGCTTTCCATAGCCAAATGGATATGCTTCAACCTTTATGATCTTGCCTTCAGCTATGGGCCTGATAGGAGTGCCTTTGGGATCTGTCATGTCCAGGCCCGGATGTCCGGGGGAAAATCTCGTCGTCAGTCCAAAACGGGGAAGTGGCCACTGAAAGCGGGCAATCGTCGGTATGACCTCGACAATCGTTTCAACCGTCTCCCGCATGACTTCAAGCTCTGAGGTGATGGCGTCAACCTGAGGCACGACAATTGCCGCGACAAACGCGAAGCTTGCCAGATTCAATCCCAATAGTTGCCGCACATGAAACCGTTCCAGTTTCTTGCGCAGGATAAAGCTTATGATATTGCTGCCATGGTATTGTCGTGTCAGCCAAGTAAATAGGTTTTTCATAAAAAGAGCCACTCCTTTTGGAGTGGCACAAGAGCATAATAATAGTATAAATACGCGCTAAAAGCAAATTTTACCCGGCCGCGGCAAGTTGTCACTGCCAGCCCCCCTGTGCTATGATTGACGGTACCATGAAGCGGAAAATAGGATTTTTTACCGGGATTTTAGCTATTATTCTTTTTTTGTTGGGTGTCGTAAAGTATTTCGGGGGAATAAAGCCAAAAGAGGGCGCCCTGACGATCCAAAGTTCCCAACCGGCAAGTGTATTTTTGGACAATAAACATATTGGACGGACACCCGTCCTT
>CAYHFH010000126.1:0-3058 GCA_964355865.1 uncultured Gammaproteobacteria bacterium | reverse complement strand
ATGCCAATGGAGATGTTTGGAGTCTTGATAGTCACCAAGATTCGTGAGGATTCGGCACGAACCATATTTTTTCGTAACGTCTCCAGCAACCCACCGGATTACGAAAAATAATTCGCTGAGCAGCTTCTCGTCACACGCCGGAGAGAGAATGTCGGGGATATGTGTTTTAGGGATCACGACAATGTGGACCTTCCAATGCGGCTTCGTGTGATGAAACGCAAGAACGCGATCCGTCTCGATGACGGTTTTCACCTTCGTCCGCCTACTGAGAACCTGATCACAATAATAATCTTCCATAGGGAGAGTATACACCCCTGATATAATACGGATATGGATATCAACATTCGCATCGGTGAAGTGTTGCGACGGGGGCGGCTTATGAGTTTGGCAACCATAGACGAGAGTGGCCCTTGGGTAAGCGATCTCATCTACGTCCACGATGATTCGTTTTGTCTCTATTGGATTTCCAGAGTCGGGCGTCGTCATTCGCTCGCCATCGCCTCTCACCCTCATGCGGCCTGCAGCATCACGATAGAAAAACTCAAAAAAGATCTTGGTCTTCAGATGGAGGGCAAAGCACAACAGCTCAACGCTGCGCCGGTCGTAGCCGATGCTTATTGGAAAAAACGGGGAGCACCGAAGGTGCCTATTTCAGATGAACACGCCTGGTACCAATTCACCCCTACGAAAATAGAATTACTCGATGAGAAAAATTTTGGGGTGGTCAAACAAGAATATACACCCAATTCGTGATGTGCCCCCATCGCTACCCGCATCTCACCAATTCCCTCTCCCAATATCCAAAACCTTTTTACTTGCGATTATTCGTTGAAATGTTTCTCGTGTACAAACCGGCGCGATCATACCGTCAAACTCCGTGTATCGTTTTCCGGATTTTCCGGTGTAGGTATGGCCACGCGTGAGGCGGACAAACCCTGCCTTCTCATAAAATGCGACCATCCACTCTTTCTCAATTTCCGTACATAAATACGCGATGTCAGCGCCGGCCCGGCGCAACTCCACGATCGTTTTGTTCAAGAGCAGCGTCCCCACGCCATTCTTTCGCTTGTCTTTTCTCGTACAAAGCCCACCGATACCGCCAAGTGTTATAGATGATCCATCAAAAGAAATAACCCGTTGAAATAATTCAACCACACCAATCACATCACCCGTATCCTCCGCGGTAACAAATAGTATCCGGTCACCCTTGCTGCAGAATTTATCTTTACCAACGGCACGCTCCTCGGGTGTTTGATGATACGCCCACGCAAAACTTTCCTTATCAATCGCGTCAACCTGCGCCTGTATTTCAGCGGGAAGAATGTTGTATGTATGGACATCCACTCTGCCATTATACATCGGGGCCGAACAACCTGAATATTCTATTCATTCCTAAATTCTTATTACTTTTTTCGATAATAGAGCACGCTCGTACCACGATGAACCTCACGCAAATTTATAATTTTATCAGGAATACTTACGTCCGGTTCTATATCCGCTCCGGATATCGCCCGTTGTGACCCTCGGGTACGGTCATCCTCGTGACAAACGATCATATGATAGGTGACCACTTCCCATCCCTTCACTTTCGCAAACACAACAAGCTGTGCCTCATATAATGAAGCCATCCGCTCAAATTGCTTATCAAGTTCGCTTGGCGAAGGCGGCACAACGAAAAGATCACCATCACATAATTTAAAATGAGCTAACGCATACGATGCGCAATTTGGAGGAAGTGTCCTTGTTTCTATTATCATAATTTAAATTGATTCCACGAAAAAACCGCTTCCCTGTTCCACCGCCTTGACCTATCTTCCCGGAATCTCGCGAAACAGGTATTGTCGGCGCTGACGCGTTTCACTTCCCAGTTCGGAATGGGATGGGGTGGGACCACGTCGCTCAAAAGACGGCAGAACACGAAAGCGGTTCTGATTACTTAATCTTAAATAAGCTTGCCCCGCACCAGTGCTCTTCGCGAGCGCGAGGCTGTAAGCCTCCGGCGCGAAGTAAACTTGGTGCTGGGGTAGTTGCACGTAAGGGAGAACCCAAAGTGGCCGTTAAACCCTTTGTTCTCCACAACTTCGATCGATTAGTACGAGTAAACTAGAACACGTTGCCGTGCGTACATTTCTCGCCTATTAACGTTGTCATCTACAACGGATCTAATAACGATTCTTCATCTTGGGGTGGGCTTGGCGCTTGAGATGCTTTCAGCACTTATCCCTTCCGGATCTAGCTACCCTACGATGCCGGTTGTCCGACAATAGGCACACCAGGGATCCGTTCCTCCCGGTCCTCTCGTCAAGTTATTCTCTTATTTCTAAGAGCTTAGACTATATCTTCATCCCGCAGAGCGGGAGTCGGCGTTTGATAGATTGTTGCTCAATCTATCTCATCCAGCACCAAAGATGGCGCAGGAATCAGTCGTTACGGGGTCAAACAAAAAACTAAAAATCAAGTAGGGCTTTTATAGACTCATCTGTGTATCTACGTTGATGCGATTGGTAATTATGCTCTCGAAGAGAAATAATTGAATCTGCTATGTTCTTCCGTTCTTTGCGACTCATTTCTATCAACTTTTTTTCACAAAGTAATGGAAGAATGGTAAGCACAATCGCAACTTGTTTTTTCTTAAACCGAATATACGGCTTGAGGAGTTGCAAAACACGTCGGGTTTCTTTAAAACCGTTGATACGATATTCCGCCATATGATCATTTCGCACAGATATGTAGCCAATATGAAACATACGACGAATCCACCGCAATGGTTTTATATGACGTGCATCCTGATAAAAACAAATTGTGATCATAATTCGCCAACCGAATTTTGAATCCAATCGACGTTTTATCTGCATCATGATACTTCCGTCACCATCGAGAAACCCTGCTATATATGCTAAATCTTGATTATTTAATTCTTGTCGACTTCCCACGGTATTACCTTTGATTTTATGGTCCTCTTGCATCTATTTATCATACCATAGTATCGGAAGGCTTCACCGTTATAAGCCAATTACATTCCGATCTTTACAGATCGGAAGAGCATGACGCTTTATTC
>CAYHFH010000125.1:0-3059 GCA_964355865.1 uncultured Gammaproteobacteria bacterium | reverse complement strand
TGAAAACCACCCTTCGGGTGAATTAGATTCGCACCTCTTCTTTATACATGACCTATCCGAATATTAGTCGAGTCAGTTTGTAAACCTATATTAAATCACCAAATTACACTTTGTTATAAATATCATCGTGAAGAAAACGGGCCAGAGCAAACGCTACTCCATGTTTGACTCCTTCTGATCGGGTGACAACGCCATTGGTAAATATCCCAAACATCCCGATGCCTTCTCCAATTTTGGTGGTCCCGAATAATTCATCAACAGCCTCTTCGAGTGTTTTGCCCTGATGAATTTTTTTGATGACGACTTTCGGTAATGCGAGTCCGCCTGATGATCCCACGCCGATATGTCCTTGCTTATCGATGATAACGACGAGCGAGCGCTCAAACCATCCATAGCTATATTTGTGTAACCCTCCTTCTATCCCGACCCCGTAGGTAGCTCCCGCTACGTTATTCAGTGCATTTTTTGCCCTGTTGTATGCTCCTTTATACATCTCGTCATCGTCCGTTGGTTGTTCTTTCACGCCAGAGGACACCTTTATTCCTACCACCTGCACATGCTTGAATAAATGAGAAAATATTGTTTTAACCGGATCGATTTTCGTTGCGTTGGTCGAGCCAACGGCAACGATAAGAGGCTTGTCTATCATGAGGAGAGTATATCAAAAGTTTTAAACTGGAGATATTGAGCGATTGACTTTCGGGTTATTTTTGATATAAGTTTACTTTGGTAGCTATCATCTGAGCGAATATGAAGGAAAAAACAAAATTAGCATTTTTTGAGGGTAAGAAAATCCGTCGAAAGTGGGATGAAAAACAGGAAAAATGGTATTTTTCGGTGGTGGATATAGTTGCCGTTCTTACTGATAGTAGTAACCCAACTGACTATTTGAAAAAGCTTAGAAAAAGAGATTTTGAGCTCGGGAAGTACCTAGGGACAAATTGTCCCCAGGTGGAAATGGTTACAGGGACAGGAAAAAAACGGATGACATTGGCAGGTAACACGGAGCAAATCTTCAGAATTATTCAGTCAATCCCCAGTAAAAAAGCAGAACCATTTAAAATATGGCTCGCGCGCGTCGGATACGAACGAATACAGGAGATTAACGACCCAGAAAAAGCGCTTAATAGGTCGAGAGAATTCTGGCAAAAAATGGGCCGGAGTGAAAAATGGATTCAACAACGAATGATGGGCCAGGAAATCCGCAATAAACTGACGGACTACTGGAAATATCACGAAGTCAAAGAACAAGATGAATTCGCGATTTTGACAAACATAATTCACGAGGAATGGAGTGATATATCAGTTAAAGAACATAAGGCATTGAAGGGCCTCAAAACACAAAATTTACGCGATCATCTGACTGATGAAGAATTGATTTTTACTGCTTTAGCAGAACTTTCCACTCGGCGAATTGCCGAAACAATGGAAACGAAAGGATTGAAATAAATGACACAATCTCAAGCACTTGCCATACTCAAAACCGGCGCCAATGTTTTTTTGACGGGTGAACCGGGCAGTGGCAAGACCTATGTGATTAACCAATATGTTGCTTACTTGCGCGAGCACGATATTGCTCCGGCTATAACCGCGTCGACCGGTATAGCGGCGACACATATCGGTGGCATGACGATCCATTCGTGGAGCGGGATAGGAATTAAAACTGCATTGAATAAACATGATCTTCAAAAGATCGCTTCCAGTCAATATATTGTCAAGCGTATTCGTCGGGCTAAGGTCCTGATTATTGAGGAAGTATCCATGCTGGGTCCCGAGACACTCTCTATGGTTGACGCGGTAGTCCGAAAGATTACAGAGCGCTTAGAACCGTTCGGCGGCATGCAAGTAGTTTTTTCCGGTGATTTTTTTCAACTCCCGCCGGTGGTAAAGAGAGACACAGAAAACAATGGGCAATTCGAGCTGATTGAAACATTATCAGCCCGCTTTGCGTATGATTCCCCCGCGTGGAAGGAGCTCAACGTATCTGTTTGTTACCTCATCCAACAGTACCGTCAGGACGACCGCGATTTTCTCGCTCTGCTTTCTGCAGTCCGGCGCAATGCTTTCGGTATGGATGAGTTGCATCATATTATCGCGAGAAAAATTCAACCTCAAGCCCTGCCGGATAGTGTGACGAAATTGTTCACGCATAATGTCGATGTGGATCGTATCAATGATGATGTGCTCGCTAAACTTCCTGGCGAGCCGCAGGTATTCACTATGTCTGCGCAAGGTCCGGACGCGCTGGTCGCTGCATTGCAAAAGGGCTGTCTTTCACCCGAGGAACTGTATCTGAAAGTTGGCGCCTTTGTGATGTTTACGAAGAACAATGCCAAAGAGGGATTCGTCAACGGTACATTAGGTGTCATTGAATCGTTTGATACGACAAGCGGGTATCCGGTCGTCACGATCCGAAATGGAGAACAGATTGAGGTAGAGCCTATGGACTGGTCGGTCGAAGAAAATGGCACCATTCGTGCACAGATTACCCAGCTGCCGCTCCGTCTAGCCTGGGCAATCACGGTACATAAGAGTCAAGGAATGACATTGGATAAAGCCGTGATGGACCTCTCCGGAGTTTTTGAGTTTGGCCAGGGGTATGTGGCTCTCTCTCGCGTCCGGCGGCTTTCGGATTTGTATATTCTCGGATGGAACGAACGGGCATTTCAAGTGCACCCGGATATCGTCGTCAAAGACGAAGATTTCAGACTGGCATCGGGTGACGCGGAAGTTGAATTTTCTACCATTACTTCGGTTGAATTTCAAAAAAAACATGATTCTTTTATCGCAATCTGCGAAGGAAAAATCATGCGGGAGAAAAAACGGCCCCATTAGATCACGTCTTGTTAAATTAGGTTTATTGAATTGATCGTTTTTATCCGGTTACCCTGATTTGCCGTTAGTGCCGCCAGAGGGATTCGAACCCTCGGTTTGTTGATTGAGAATCAACCGTCCTAGGCCACTAGACGATGGCGGCGTACACTTGTTGATGATAGCAATTCATGCAGTCTAAACTAATTGAATAATGGTACTGTACTAAACGCCTCGTTTTTCTCTCA
>CAYHFH010000124.1:0-3151 GCA_964355865.1 uncultured Gammaproteobacteria bacterium | reverse complement strand
CAACCTTTTCCGTGGCAACTCCTGCGTAGATTGACCAATACCCCACGTCTGCCCAGCTATCTGCGCCGCTGCGGATGGCGTAGCAAAGCCCCCGCTTCTCCCGGACTTCCTTAAATAATCGTGATGTCATACCTACCCCCATGATGAGATTGAGGATGCTCCACCCAAACCGGTCCTCGCTGCCGCGGGCAAATGTGCGCAACCCAATCGTCAGATGCGCTTGGCTCGCATCCGGCTTGGTGACGACTTCGAGACGTGGCGCATCTTGGATATCGCTCACGCGGTCAAAATCCGTAGTCCCATGAGCTTTACTTTTGTTTTTCTCATTTGAATCATGAATTATGAATTTGGAATTATGAAGGGAGCCAAACCAATCTTCTGTCTTTTCCGTAATTCGTGATTCGTGATTCGTAATTCGACCCGCCAAAATTACGACCATTCGTTCGGGTGCATACCACTGCTCGTGATACGCGCGAAGCGTTTTGGCATCCGCCGCCTTCATGCTGTCAATCTCGCCAATGACGCGCATGCCAAGCGACGTCTTGGGATAGAGCATGCCGTGGAATACTTCCCCCACTTTATTAGCCGGTTCATCCTCATACCGCTTCATCTCTTCCAGGATCACATCGCGCTCTTTATCGATATGTTTCTGCTCAAGCCGTGGATGGAGGGCAAGTTCCTTATTGAGCTCCAATGCTTGCGCCCAATCCGTACTGAGGACTTTATTATGGTAATTGGTAATATCGATATCCGTGTAGGCGTTCTGGAGTCCCCCGATCCGTTCGATGAAGTTGACGTCCTCCGTCGTCGGATACTTCTTGGTACCTTTGAAGACCATGTGTTCGAGGAAATGACTCACCCCGTTGATACTTCGCGTCTCGTACCGGCTGCCTACCCCGACCATCACGGCCGTCGCGACGCTATTGACGCCATTGAGAGGAACTAGGATAAGCCTGAGGCCATTGGGGAGGGTGTGTTTGGTATAGGGAAGCTTGATCATTTGAAGCCTATGGTATCAAACAACGGAGTAATAATCGAGAGTGAAATTATTATCTTCTCTCTCTATTTTGACCTGCACCCCGGCGTGTTGAGTGTCTCTCACCTCCACCGGTATCTACCGCAGTTGACCCATGATCGGAAAAACTTTCACGTAATTCACGAGAACCCACAAAGGAATCATCGTTTGCAATACGTCTATACGTTCCCTCTTCTGTCAAAGCTACAGTTGAATTATTCATCTCAGCAAATATACGACCGATATATTTTGGTGTCGAATCAAACTTATCTGCCAACTCACTGACACTAAAAATCGTATCCACACCTGATTCCTCTACCATTTTTCTGACTTTATCGGCAACTGTTTTCTTGTGAGGTTCGTTTGGAGGTTTAATAGTGAACATAGTATTGATCTACATTATATCATTTCAATATATTCGTCGTCACCCTGGCTATGTCGTTATGGAAAATGACTACATCACCGCTTTTGCGATTTGGGGGGAGTGGTCTGTTGTTGCATCAACTCAGGATGCCTCCTTAATTCAGTCCGAACTGCTATGTATTCATCTATCACACTCTCCGGGAGTTTAGCCCCGTCATCAGCAAGATTCCGAATACTCTGAACATGCTTTGCGCCAACAACACTACCAACAGTCTCCTCCTCTGGAGTATCCAGTCTCTTCGTATCTAACGCGTGATAGGACGGTTTTAAAGCCGCGGTATATTCAATGGGTTTTACTGGAACCAACGAGGTCTGTCCGATTCCCATTTGGTTTCTCCGCCGTATCCACAAGAGCGCACCGCTGACTAATCCTAAAGCAGATGTGACGAACGCCAACCCAAATAACGTATTATTTCTCTTTTCGTTTTCACCCATTGGATCCGTCGATGCCTGTGTAGGTTTAATTGGCGACGGAATTTTTGTCGGCTGAATACGAAGTAAATCCGAATTTTTCACCCCACAATAATTTCTCTCCATATTCCCATTGACCATCACAGTCGGTTGGATAGACGCCATGACCGGAGAAGCATTAGTATTCATCCTTCGCGCGGAACTTTGTTTTTCAAAATCAGAAAAAGACGATCTATTCGTCCAAACAATCATATCCGCGCATTGAGCCAGCGTACCGGTTATCTTTGCCTTAAATTGATCCAGTGCGTTCGCCCAACCATTCACGATATCCCCTCCGGTCGCCGCGAAACGCTCCCAAGCCAATGAAGCAGGATCCGGACCTGCTTTTTGTAACCGCAGAGATCTCGTCGCATATAATCCTTCCTCTTTCTGTCGAAAAAATTCGATTTGAGTCTGAGAGTCAATCTGCCCAGTCATTTTTTGTGGTAATGGGGGTTGCTCATCTGCTCTCACCTCCGGAACAAACATTGCTCCTGCAGCGGTACCGACAAGCATTGTTGCCAATCCGAATTGATAAACCGGGGAGATTGCCGGCTTTCTTGCCCGTCGAGCTGTTACAGGTTCGGCATGATCATTGAGTGGAGATATCGCATCTACCGGTGGTGTCGCTATTAAATGGTTAGGATAATATGCTGCCCACTGATCAAAAAGATCATCACGCTTCCTTTCTGCTTTTCTCCGTCCTTGAGGGCCTCCATATAGTATTTTTTCATCTAACGAGGCAATACGCTCTGCCAACTGATTGGCCGTTGGCAAAAATTCATTTTGATAACCCAGCGATAGTCCTCTCTCTCCAGGAAAAGTCATAGTATCATCGAAGGCAGGATGAATGACCTATAATATCACAATCCGCCCGCAACGACAACCAGAAGTTTGCACCAGAAGTTTACCCAAATATCTAAAAAACCGCGACCGCTACGTGCTATAGACAATCATTGATCCAGTTTGATATTTTGATTCCCGGTATCGAGGCTAGACATTGACACTGTTTGATCGCTTGGTTCCCCGGATAGTGTTCCACCACTTTACACTCCCCACTTTTCTCTTTACACTGGATTTATCATGAGTCCTGATGACCTGCGCCAGCAGATTGAACTCAAAGTCGTTGAGCTCCTCCGAAACGCGGTGACGGAAGGCACGATGACGGAAGAACGGAGCCAAAAGATCGCCCAAGTAGTCCTCGAGTACCTCCAGCCCGGCATGAGCTGGCAGGCCCTCTACAAAGCCATTCCTAAGCTTGAC
>CAYHFH010000123.1:0-3174 GCA_964355865.1 uncultured Gammaproteobacteria bacterium | reverse complement strand
CACTCTTTCCCTACACGACGCTCTTCCGATCTTCATGACTTTTGACTCTCTGTCTGTTGCATCTCCCATAATTTCGCGTATGTAATAAATATACTGAATGCTTGATACATGCTTTCGATCCATCCAATTATTCCTGCCCGCCAGCCGCCCTGTCTGATAAACGAATCAAAAAATGCCGTCATCATAACCCGGATGAATCGCCACCAAACAATCGGTGGATGTCCTGCATCAAACCGCAATCTGGCTTCCGCTTGGGACCATTCATTTGTTTTGGTGACCATTTCTCCCACCAACCGATGCGTATCGTGCAGCAGTGGAGCATTTAATCTTCCTATTTCGCCCGTAATGCGTGCCGTCTCGTGAAGTTCTCCGTACCACTCTGTAAGCGCGTCTTTGCGCATTAATCTTAAAATATACTCGACACCGGGCCATTCGTGACCTAAATAATAATTTTTTCGCCGCAATTCGTAGCCACTGACGACTGACGACTGACGACTGACGACTTCTTTAATTTCTTTTGCAAGCTCATCCGTGACCACTTCATCGGCATCAATGTATAAGAGCCACTCGCTCTGAGCATTGTCTTTTCCTCTATTGCGAAGCCCGGCAAAATCACGGGTATCTCCGGCAGAAATCACAACTGCTCCCTTTTTATTCGCTACATCCCGCGTAGCATCCGTGGAACCGTTGTCCACGACAATCACTTCATCTGCCCAGTCCACGGATGACAAACATTTTGCGATCCTTGCTTCTTCATTTCTGGTAATAATGATTGCGGATATTTTCATGCTTTTCCCCATTTTCCTATCATAGCGTCCATTACTGCCTTTCGACAAATTGACGATCCAAAAAAAACAAATCGCAATGCCTCCCGGGTGAGCGCAAATTTAGTACGCAGACCCGCATACCGCATCCCGACGAGCAATCTATTACGGGTCATGTAGTATTGATGGGTGTCACTCCCAACGCCGCTTGAGCCGGCATTCTTGTGCCATAGGATTGATTGTGGAACATACAAGAGTGTATATCCCAACCGTTTCGCCCGAAGACAAAAATCTACGTCCTCCAGGTATGCAAAAAATTTCTCATCAAAAAATCCGATTTTCTCAATAACCTCGCGCCTGATCATCATCGAACAACCGGTAACAAATGAAGTCTCTCCTACCGCGTCATACTGACCATTATCCACTTCATCCACCCCGCGATGGGACGCGTACATATTCTCCCAGTCAATAAGTCCTCCGGCATACCAAAGCACACGGCCGCGCTCTTTGTGAGTATAGCGCCGTTTGTGATATTCGTGACCCGGTGCAAAATAAATTTTAGATCCGGCTATACCGACACTACTAAGACCGCATGCATCAATAAGCGCTGAGACAGCTTGTTCATGAACGACGGTATCGTTATTCAGTAGCCATACAAAATCGAATCGATCCTCAAGCGCTCTGCGTATTCCAACGTTATTTCCTCCGGCAAACCCAATGTTTTCCCTAGTTTCTATAACTTCCACTTCAGGAAAATTTTTCTTGATAGCCACCACAGAATCATCGGTTGATCCGTTATCAACCACGATACATTTAACTTTTGACTTTTGTCCCGCGGAGCTGGATCCCGCTTCGCGGGAACTTTTGACTTGCCGAAGCGAGGCAAGGCACGCAAGTGTATCGTTTTTTCCATTCCAATTGACGAGGATGATGGCAACAGTAGTCATATTAATTCGTCACGATACGGATTCTTGCGTTTACTATATTCGCATCGTATTTGAGAGAAGATAAACCCATCACCCGGTATGTTTTTGCGCCCCGATCAAGAGAAATTGACGCTTCTTTTTTCGTCAGAGAAGGACCTTCTGAACTAACCTCGCTAAACCAAACATCGTGCTTATCAGTCACATTATAAAGCTTGGCTTTTGCCACTCCGTTGGCCGTTGGTATATTCAAAAATACTTCAAATACTATCGACTTAATCGATGGATAATTAATTGTATCAATAACTGATTCAATACCTGCTACGTCCTCCCATACACTACTTTTCGTAGTTCCGGATCCTAAGGTAATATAATATTCCTTCACAGTGTCTTTCGTTGGTAATATTGAGGTGCTCTGCTGAGCTGATTCCGCGCTTATTGAGTCAATCCGCCGGTTTAATGCATCAATTTTTGATTGGCAGGATGATGAACATATCTCTCCCGGAGATGGTGTCGGAGTCATACGCACGGTCACGGCGTTCATTTCAACAGGCCCAACTACCGGCCGTTTATAAATAACGACAAGATCGAGCATGACGATGTTAACCGTAAGGAGTAATAAAAACGAAGCGATGAGACCAATCTTAACGGTACGTGGCATACCAGGTAGTAGAATTTCGCCGTTTCTGACGAAACGAATATATTTTCTAGCTGTATAATTGTATCAACATTTCAGGGATTTCTCATCTTCGATGTGTCATCACATCGAGCGAAATTTCACTACCTGGCATATTTACGTAACAACCGGTACCACAGCTTCTTCATCAAATCCGTGGTATGGGAAATTTTTGCACTGAGCAACCAATATCCTATGTCATGGCGGGCCGCGATGAACTCTTTCTCAACAACTACGAGCGAAACCTCACGCTCTCCAAACTTCTCCATCTCCCATAGTTTTGCAAATGTACAAAATGAATAAAATGCCTGAAACAGGCTCAGCATTAAGCCGTGAAGACCATCTTTAAATGCGCTTTGTGCAAAATAAATTTTCAGAAAATCTGATAAAGGAAAACGAATTGCATCGTGCCAATTCATCTGATAGTGCGACTCTTTGAGATGTAAAGCCTCACTGGTTGATGCTCGATCAATTTTTGTGAGGTATTGATGAACGGATTCGTAATTATAATGTATATATGGTTCTACTAATTGTCCCGTAGGTCCTATAACCTCAATATATTCATGAATATGTCTACAGGGAAATTTACCTTTACCACGCCGGAATAATCTGAGCTGTTTGTCCGGCCACCATAACCCGTGTTGTATCCACTTTCCGAAAATAATATTCTTTCTTGGAATCCAATAACCACTGATCTGCTGGCTGATAGCTGAGAGCTGAGAGCTGAGAGCTTTATTTTTTATCTCTTGGGCTAATTCCGGAGGAACTACCTCATCTCCATCAAGATTGAGTATCCAATCACTTTAGGCCT
>CAYHFH010000122.1:0-3228 GCA_964355865.1 uncultured Gammaproteobacteria bacterium | reverse complement strand
TGCGGCACGGCGACAAATGAATCAGTATCGGATTTGAGGCTGTCAAACCGGTAGATTATCGTAAAAAGCCGGTCTATGAGCCGCCTGGTGTTATCCGAACCCGGGACCGTAAAAAGTCCTGCAACGAGGATGAGAAGAATTGGTGGAAAAAGCGTATTGACGGCCAACGGAAGATAGGCAATTTTTTTGAGGATCAGGAGATCATACGGGGCTTCCAGGGCAAACGCAAAAATCATTTTCGTAAAAAAGATGTAAATAAAGCTCCGTACTATGGCCCTTTTCACTTTATTGCCAATGGCATGATACCGAGACCCGGCAATCTCTGCGAGTTTTTGTTCAAAGACTGCTTTGTCTTCGATCATACCGCGTGCTTTATCTCCGGTTTCGAATAGAAAATCCTGCAGGAGAAGAAATGGTGGCGCGTGTTTGCGGACATACCGGAAGAGCGCATCGCTATTGGTATCCCGCATGGCTTTATGCATCATTTCTGAAACTTGGAGAAAATTTTTCCAATTCTTTTCGACGGATTGCTCCTCATTGGTAAACCATTCCGGAAGCATGATCCGAAGTACATGATACGAGAGGATGGCATCGTCTGACTGGGAATAGGCACGTTCTACGGCGATAAAACTCAATAGGTTGACATATTGCTCATCCATGCCCGGTAGGGTAATGTCCGGCCGGATTGCCTGATAAAAAAAGTTTGTGATGGCGCTCCTTTTCCTGCCTGATATAAGTGTTTCTTCTATTTCAGAAGACGCCAGACCCGTAAGGAAATCCCAGGAGATAAATCGTCCATGGGATGAGGCATCCATGACGTGCTTGACCTGCCCGTAACGGTTGATAATCGTCTGAATTGTGGAGGTTTTTGCGTCGGTAATGAGCGCGCTGTCGATATAGCGCGCCCAAAGAAGCTCAGTAATGAGACTCTCGGCAATCGCGGTCGGACCGCCATTTATGAGAAACCGGCGTTTGAGGATGCGCTCTATGGCAGCACGTCTCACGAGATGGTCGGCACGGAATTCCACGGCATTCCTCGCTTTTTCGTAGAGGACGGCAAATGCCGATACTGCACGGCTGACATCGGCGTGCGTGCTTCTTGTGGCCGTATGGCTGTCTGCTTCAATTTCTGAAAGCAATGAATCAACAACCGGAGATAATGCCATGAAGGTAATTATACACTTTTTTGGGGTCATCGTTGATGACCAGCTAGAATCAATTGCACGGCAAATATGGGAGTTGAGGCAAGCGTATCTATCGCCTGGGTGGACAATGTTTGACAATTTCACTATTTCGGAACAAGATAGTTTTATTGCAGGTAAAAGTTAATCCTTTATTCGGAGAAATTTCAAAACCTAAGTATACGACCTGAACGCCTCTCCTTTTTATTTCTGTAATTGCGGGCTGAAGGTCTGAGTCCGAACTACATAGAATTGCCGTATCCATTTTCTTGTCGCAACATAAACTTACCAAATCAACAGCAATTTTTACATCAACGCCCTTTTCCTTAAAAACATATGTCGATTTTCCATCTTGAGTTATCGCCTGTGGTCGTACGTTACCGGCGATGAGAACTTCAAAGCCCTGTTTTTCCAGGGTTTGTTTCAATACCCGCTGTTTATGAATGAGGATTCTAGATTTCTCTCTCGTCTCTTCGAACATGCGTAGTTTAGCTACATAAAACGTTTTTTTTACGATATTGTATCCCGTAAGTACTTCAGCTATGAGTGAAGAAAAATCTAGACGGTTCGTATCGATTTTATACCTCGAAGTGCCAGATTCCTTTAACGCGTCCTCGACTTTATGCAGGAAATTTTCTCCATCGATAAATAGATACGTGTCCATGTCTCTATTATATCACTAAAAAACCTCGTCGAGCTTGCGCTAAGACGAGGCGTTTATGATTCTATACTACACTATATCACACCGCTTGTCAACGGTTTATATCGTCCTGACGTGCTATTTAAGCTATTGACAATGCTTTGCGGTGACCGACGGGATCAGCTATAAAACTATTGTACAACAAGCCCAGCAGAGACTGAACTCATAAAAAGAAAGTACAAATCGTTATTTTTGCAGAGTATGCTCGATGATTGAGAATCCACGATTAATCGGTATTTTACGAGCGCTGAGAAAGGACAGCCGAAGCGAACTATAATATCTATTTTTTTCCTAATGCATATTCATCGATATAGGTACGATAAAGATTCCTTCCTGTCAGTATACCGTCTGATCCTCTTGCATTCTCAATAGCTTTAACAAATCGATTGATGTTATTAATTGCGTCTTCTCTGTTTTTACTATGATCTCCCGGGGACTTTACCCATTCTTCTTTGCCGCGAATAATCACATGACTATTATCAGAAAATTCAACTAATGGAGACATGTTATGTACCGACAGATTTTCATGATAAATACCATGCTCGTTCATAATGTTCATCTGTCTGGCATACTTTTTAGCTATCCAATCGAACAATTTTAACTCAGTCAAATATAAAAGCGCACCATTGTATCCTTTCTGCTTTAATCCAAAATATTCGCCAACAATACGTTGCGCCTCATTATCTTTTTCAAAACGCAAATAGGTCATGATACTGTCTATAACGATACGAGCTGCTCGCTCTCCATTATAGCTAACGCTTGAAGCGGATATAAGATATTCTTCTAAATCTTGAAAATTGTACGGATATCGTCTTGCCCAAATAGAAATGGTGGGAATAATATTAGGATTAAGAGGAAAGTGAGTTCCACGCAACTCTTCTACCGCCACAAACGCACCATTTATTTTCAGTTCATCAATTGCATATACCACAATGGGTAAACGACTACGAATTCCCAGGGCATCTATTTGACGGGATCCTTCGGCATCCGACCGAGAATCGTCTAGCGTTACAACACCTAGGGATCCGTTTGGCTTATTCCCATACAAGAAAGGTGACCTTCCATTATCTTCCCAATTAAGACTGCTACGGCCTGTAGCCTGCATAATAGCAACATCCCAATTAGTAATTCCAATGCCCTTGCCATAAATATCAGTAAACGAGGCGGAGGGATTGTTTTGATAACTAAAAACAAGTGGAGGGATAATTGACCCAGCCCTTGCAGTAAACCAGCCAGAATGTACATATCTACATGGATTTCCTTCGTGTGACACAATTTGGGCAAAAATCTTATTCACCGAAGAATCACGAAACATGGGAAAATCACTAATAAAATCTAAGTCTTTTA
>CAYHFH010000121.1:0-3246 GCA_964355865.1 uncultured Gammaproteobacteria bacterium | reverse complement strand
TTTATCCCGAATCTTTTCGAGGGACTCGAAGAATAGGTTTTGAGATGACTTCTAGCAAGGACTGTCCTTGATAGATTACATCAAACTGTATCATATATTGGGATTATATGTTCGGGTTTTCTGTCAGTTTTTTGTACAGTTCTATATACGAATCCACCATTGTTTCTAACGTAAACTTTTCCTCGATGTGTTGCCTGCAAGCCCAGCGCATCGTTTTGTAATCTTCATCCGATAATTCATAGATCCGTTCCACGGCTTCCCTGAGTCCTTCGACTCCAGTCTTTTTGATGACAAAATCACCCCTCATATCGCTCTCAGACGGATTAACCAAAAATCCCGTCTTCCCATCTTTTATTATCTCTGGCAAAGCACCCCGCGCGTACGCGACCACAGGGGTCCCTACCGCCATGGATTCTATGGTCACGAGTCCAAACGGCTCCTCCCACCCGACCGGAAACAAAAATAATTTTGCATCTGAAAAAAACGCCGGGAGCAGTGCCCGATCGAGGTTTTTTGACACTGTCACCCGATCTGTCAACTGTGCTACGCGTGGTTCTATGCTCTTCTCGTACCACTCTTTCCATTGATCTTTAAGCACTACCGCCACTCCAAGCGAATATGAAGTGAATTCAAGAACACTCAGAGCATCGCCAAGTCCTTTTTCTACGACTCCTCGCCCAACCCAGACGATCCGATTTCCGCCACTTGTATCAAACGGATAGATGAGAGGATCTATACCATGATGAATGGTTTGGGTATATGGCAAATCGGGCAAGCGGACCCTCTGTGCATCGCTAATCGATACAAAATGAATATTTTTTAAATCTTTAAACGAAGAAAAAAGAGACGGTTCGTACGCCTGATCCACCCCACCGTGCAGAGTAAATAACACTGGTTTATTCATGTCCTGTATAAGTGGAAGGACGCTCTCGCCGTTACTTATGTGCACATGATACAGGTCAAAATCATCCGCACGAGAAAAAGCCTCGCGTATCAATGCACGTTCCACTGATTTTTGATCGGCTATAGACGGATCGAGCGTGGTCGCCACCGGATGGTTCGAAACGATGGGAAACGGCAGGTCGCTATCCCCCGACGCAAACGCAGTCACATTAATCTGTTCGTGCCTCTCGTTGATTCTCCGGTCGAGTGCCCGGGCAAACCCATACACGAACGCCTCCGTGCCTTTGGCAATAGACGCATCGATTCGATAATAATTTGACGCTAAAAGTGCGAGCCGCATACATTAATTTGTCATTCCCGACCCGCTTCGCCGTAGTGTCAGCGAGGCGAGCCTGATCGGGAATCTAGCTCTGGATCCCCGCATTCGCGAGGATGACAGGAATTATGAAAAATCTCATTTACTTGTTTTATTTGTTTATTTGACTATTTGATTATTGGATTATTAATTCCCCTTTGCCTGTCTATATAAATATTCAATGATAAGATCAGTGTACAGTGAAGACATCTGGCGCGCTACCTCTTCCCAGGTAAACAAGTGGCGTACGCGGTCGATCCCATTTTCGCGCATGCGCTTACCCGTCTCTGGTGTCGTAAGCAATTCATATATCCGGTCGCCAAATGCATGATGGTCACGCGCCGTCACGAGATACCCGGTCACGTCATCCCGTATCGTCCACTGCATTCCTCCCACTTTCGATGCGACCACGGGCGTCCCGCACGCCATAGATTCCAAAGGTACCAGGCCAAATGGTTCGTAAAACGACGGAACAGCTGTCACATCTGCCGCAGAGTAATAAAACGGCAATTCTTCCCGGTCTACCCCGCCTATAAACTTCACTACATCGCCAATTCCAAATTTTTCAACGAGCGCGTAAAATCGCTCCCGTTCCATTTTCTCGACAGACGACGAGCGTTTCCAGTATTTTTTCGGTTCTCCCCCGGAGATGATAGTTGTCAGGAGTTTTCGCTTTTCCCCGAGCCTATCCGCGACATCTTTTATGGCCCAGAGGAGTGTATCGACCCCTTTTCGCCGCTCCATCCGCCCGACGAAAAGCACCATGAGAGAATTTACATCTAAGTGAAGAACGCGCCTCGCGAGGTGCTGCGCCACTGGTGTGAATCTCTTGAGATTTACCCCCTCGGTCACCACTGCAATTTTTTTCACTCCGACGCCGTACATTTTTGTCATCTCTTCTTTCATCGGCGGACTCGTCGCGATCACGCGCGTCGCCCCATCCATCACCTGTTTTTCTTTGGCAATCCGGTCATCCGCAGACGAATCATGAGCACCGAGGGCAGCTCTTCGTACCAAGCCCAAGGTATGAAACGTATTGACCATTGGAAGTTTTAATAGCCTCGCAATTTCGATACCGGCAATCCCGGAATGGTAGTAATTTCCGTGGATGAGAAGATACTCAAGCTTATGTTTTTCACGAAACGACAAAAAACTCTGTACGTACTTGTCCATGTACGGCGCCAACTGTTCCTTTGGCACAAATTCGATTGGTCCGGCCTCAAGTCTGATAACACGGACGTTTTGGGAAATTTTTGCTATCTGATTGGTCTTAGGCGAGCTCCAGCGGGTAAAGACATCGACTGTCCACCCAAGACGACCCAAAGCACGGGACACCTCAAGCACATACACGTTCTCTCCCCCGGCCTCAATACCACCAAGCGGCACGAGCGGATCGGCGTTATCCGTAAGCATGGCGATTCGTTTTAACATGCTTTCATCATATCACGCGGTACGGATTATTTGACAAGGGGCGCGGTGACGCGGGGGTTTATTGGATTATTTGACTATTTGATTATTGGATTATTTGTTTATTACCTTCAGGTATACCCTCTCATACCCATCCGCCATTTTCTCGATAGAAAAATACGATTCCACGCGCGTCCGGCACTCCCGCCTGTTCAGTTCTGAGATATGCGATATGCGTTCAGTCATGTCATCTGTCGTCGATGATAAAAATCCGGTCTTTCCATCGACTATTATCTCTGGAAACGATCCTCGTGGACACCCCAGAACCGGAGTGCCACAGGCCATCGCCTCGGTGACATTGAGCCCAAACGGCTCTTCCCACTGAATGGGAGCAAGAAGCGCACTGGCGCCACCCAGAAGCTTTACTTTTTCATCAAATGATATTTCACCGACAAACTGTATCTGCTTTCCGTCTATCTTCTCTTTATGTAGATCATAAAATGCCCGGTCGACCTGGTCTATTTTAGCGACTATGATCAGACGTTTCCCCGTGCGCTTGGCGACGTCTATGGCAATCTCCG
>CAYHFH010000120.1:1204-3247 GCA_964355865.1 uncultured Gammaproteobacteria bacterium | reverse complement strand
TACTGATGATCTTTGTGCCATCTTTGACTACTGCACAAGCAGTTTCGTCAAAGGAAGTCTCTATGGCTAATATATTCATGCCCGAATTTTACTCGAGTCCCAGGAGTTTAGCCAGCTGTGAGGTGGATGGTGTAGGGATTTTTGGGATAACAACGAGCCTAGCCCCGATTTGTTCAGCCTGTTCCCGTTTATTTGACTCTTTCGGATCCCCATCGGTGATTGCGATTATCTGAGGATTCACGCGCGTCACGAGGTCATAATACTCTTGGTGACTGCTCATAATGGGGAGCGCTATGACTTCATCGACGCAGGAAAGCGCCTCGAGCATTGCTTTCCGTTGTGCTTGTGTATGGATCGGGCGGCTATCTCCTTTCATCCTCCGGACGTTTTCATCCGATTCCAGAGCTACCACGAGATGGTCGCCTAATTTTTTTGCATCCTCCAGAAACCGGATATGCCCGTAGTGGAGGAGATCAAAACATCCCCCAACCAGAATTATTTTTCCCATTGATGTAATTTTATCATTCATTGGTCGGATTGGGTTATTGGTCGGATTGGTCGGATTATTGCCTTGTCCCCCGCAGGTATACAGCTTGCCACGGGCGATAGCTTGATACGAATGATGTGTCCTGCAGCACTTCGCCCGAGTGGGTCACTTTATACTGGAAGCTTGCTTTTGCTCCCCACGCAGCAAAGTCTACCTGTTTGACAACACCGACCTTGATGGTCGGATCATCTTGGAATAAATCCGGAGGGGGAGGGGTGATGCCACCCACCACGTGATTGTATAGTTCCGCTTTTCTCCCGTCATTCGTGCCGAAAAGCTCAAAGGCAAGCGTCATGTTTTGTGTGTCCGTTTTTGTTTGGATGAGAATATATCCGGGGGTATCGTTTTTGATTTTTAAGTCCACCGAGGGCGCAAACACCGTTGCGTCTAGGCCCGCTTTGTACCCGGCTTGTTCGTAGTATCCTACGCGATAGGCGTGTGCCCGTCGGTCAACAATCGGAAGCCCGGCATTGAGCGCGGCCCGGAACAGGGTAGTCGATACCTGGCACACCCCGCCACCGTCTCCTAATACGGTCCGTCCGTCTTTGATGACATATGCCGGTTGAAATCCCGTCGCGGCAGAAATGTCTCCGATAGCATCATTAAAAGAAAACGTGTCACCGGGTTTGATGAGGAGCCCGTGGAGTTTGGCGCTTGCAAGCGCCACATTGTGCACACGGCCTGGGATAGAGTGGGCAAATTCCGAATATCCCTTCCCAATGAGCTCTTTGATGCCAAAGGCGTTTACACTGTTGGTCGTGAGCGATGGTATGACGGGATTGACCGGGAGAGATATGATCACGTTGGAAACTCCGGACATTGGTATACCGGAAACTGCTTCGCCAAACCTTTTTTTTGTTTCTGCCAGATCTATCTCGCGGCCATCCTTAGACAGACGGAATGCGGTTACTTTTCCACTGCGAAACTCAAATAAGGCATCCGTCACCGGTATATTGATGGCAAGGGAAAGATTGTCAAGCGTGTCTGATAGCACGTGCTCCTGAAACCGGAAGAGCGGGGTGAGGCTCGTGGGATTAGGTGAAAATTTAGTAAACAGATCAGTGAGGAGATTGCCTGAACGGCCGACGAGGTAGGCTTGGGTGGCCGAAAGTGTCGCGTCATATCCCAGTCCCAGATCAGTGCCGGATACGGTCGCGGGATGATTTTCAAATACAAACGTGAACGTGGCTTTTTCAAACGGGACATTCTTTGCCGTCCAGTAGGTCTTCACTTCATTGGGAGTTTTACCGCCGAAATTGATACCATTGATCGTGACATTCGGATACACGCGTCCCGCATACATCGTATCAAACACGCGAATTGTAACGACGGTCCCGAGTCCCAAAATTAATGCACTCAGAAGGAGTGCAATGATGCTGTCTCCAATTCGCTTGTGCTTTCCTTCTCCCATGATATGATAATTGTACTAGATTTATGGACGAACCATCTATACCCAACACATCTCAAGCTCCTGACGAGGGATCACCTCAGGAAAC
>CAYHFH010000120.1:0-1104 GCA_964355865.1 uncultured Gammaproteobacteria bacterium | reverse complement strand
ACCCCTGCAGATTTTGCATCTTCATTTTACCCCGTCGCGTCCAATGATCTGGTTGCAGGTACGACGATCTACGGGATACCGCTCATGATTGATGGCTTGGGCCTCTATATAAATGAAGAGTTGTTTGCCAAGGCTGGGGTAAGCGAACCGGTGACATGGGAGGATGTGTTGACGATCGTCCCACGGCTCACCGTTAAAGACGGGACCACCATTACCACGTCGGCAATTGCGTTGGGGACGACCGGCAATGTGGAAAACTGGAGCGATATATTGGGTCTCATGATGCTCCAAAATGGAGCCAATCTCGTGGGACTTTCCGGCAAAGAAGCAGAAGAAACACTCCTATTTTATCGGAAATTTGCCGATCCCGTCGATCCTATGTACACATGGAACGAAACGCTTGATAACAGTATATATGCGTTTGCCATCGGGAAAACGGCCATGATGCTTGCTCCTTCATGGAGGGCATTTGATATCAAACAAATCAGTCCGGATCTCCGGTTTAAAATCGTTCCGGTGCCGCAACTTCCCGGCAACACCGTGAGCTGGGCATCCTATTGGGTAGAAGGAGTGTCCGGGAAAAGCAAACTCCAACGACAGGCGTTTACGTTTCTCCAATATATTACGAGTCCGGAAGTGGCGACGAAGCTTTATTCTGAAGCGGCCAAGACCAGACTCTTTGGAGAGGTGTATGCACGTCCGAGTCTGGGGAGTACGATTGAGGCAGATCCTTTTGCGGGAGCCTACGCCAAACAAGGAAAGAGCGCGAAGTCATTTCCTCTGGCGTCACGGACATTTGATAATGGTTTGAATGATAAGCTGATCAAATATTTAGAAGATGCAGTCAACGGTGTCGCCGCCGGATCGGCTCCCAGCGCGACACTTGCGACAGCCGCACAGGGATTCCGTCAAGTGCTGAGTCAATACGGACTCACGAGTAGCACTGCCCCAACTACTTCTCAATAATTTCATGAACATAACAAAACGTGATGCATTGATCACGGCTCTATCGTATGCCGATATTTTTGATTATCCGTTGACCCAAGAAGAGTTAAAAACGTGGGTGCCATTTATTAATCCCGTAAGACACTCTCTTGTAGCCTC
>CAYHFH010000119.1:0-3275 GCA_964355865.1 uncultured Gammaproteobacteria bacterium | reverse complement strand
TTAATGCAGGAGGAGAAATTCGATGATCGTGAGGATGGCGAAGGTTTGGGATACACAATAGAGCCAAACTAATTTTTGATCCAAGGGCAGAGGCTCCCATGCTTCCCAAAAGGTCGTCCGCCAGAGCGTGACGGAAGCGGCAATAGTCTCCTGAGGAATAGTGATCAATCGCTTCATAAAACGAAACGGAGAGCCTTGGCTGGCTCTCGGTATGGGGGTATCATAGAGGTGTCTAGGGAACGTGTCGATGCATCACGGTGATGTATGGACTTAGGACTTAGGACTTAGGACTTAGGAAGTATACATCTTAGGTCATAGGTCTTAGGTCATAGGTCTTACGTCTTACGTCTTACGTCTTACGTCATACGTCATATCTCTCTCAATAAGCTCACGAAGATAGACGGATTTGGGGATTTTTTTGGTTTGGGCGATCTTTTCGAGGTACCCCACGATCTTGGGCGTCACGAAAAACGTAAACCGCGAGTCCGCACTGCCGCCGGCAAAGTTGACGAAATTATCAATGATTTCCCCAACGTTCGTTACACTATACTTTTCACACACAATCTTTTCGTCATCGTGATGGGCGAAAAGACTGGGCGGGTCGCCGATACTATAGAGAATGAGGACCGGCTTTTTGTATTGGAGGGCAAGCGAAATCTCGTAGCCCACGGAGATACTCGGGAAGGATGTCTCGGCCACCATGCAATCACAAGACTGGATCCAGCCTTCAAGCTTTTTGTGAAACGCGAGGCGCGCCTCCCGCGTTTGCAATCCCACCTCGCTCTCGGTCGTGTTGAGAATATGATTAGCCTGAACTGTATGCCCTTTAGACTGAAGGTAGCTGATGATCGCCAAATAATTACGCTGAAAATCCTTTTTGCCGACGAGTGAAGCCGTGAAGTAGATGGTCATATGTCAAAATGCTATTTTTGCCAGACGCATGGACTCATGAGATAAAAACACTTTCACTTTTTCCCAGGTAATGGACGTGTCGAGTATACGCGGAATGTCATCTCCTTCCGCATCATCGAAAAAACCCAATGCCTTGATGATGACATAACGATTGTTACCTAAATCACCAAATTTCTTCTCATAGAGGTCCAATTGACGATCTAAGGGAATTTGTTGTGAGATAGTATAGATATCTATATAGTCACGTTTGGTTGCCCGACCTCCGATGGCAGTGAGTTTCATCGCAGCGATATCTTCTATGGAAGCGAGGGTCACGCCACCGAAGGCAACCGTCTGTCCAATAAGCGGATAGTCGTAACGAAAAAGGCTAAACTTTACCCCATTAAATTCTCCCATGACCGTATGAGGTGGCTCAAGAAGTGTCGTTGAAAAGTCACCGAGATCGGCCAAATGAGTTGCAATAGCTTGAGCTTGAAGTTTTTCGCGAGTAAAAAAGTCAAAATCGTAGGACTTTCGATGCCCCAATTGCAGAGAGAGCGCCGATCCGCCAGCCAGATAGCATTTTCCAATGATCTCTGAAGTGCCTAATACGGCCAAAGCTGCTTGCGCAGACTCTGATAAGGTTCCTGGTACCATCGCACCTCCTCTCTGGGGATATTATAGTATTGAGCCCAAAATGAAATTGTTTTCGGTGAAAAATCCCGTCGTGTTTTAATGGTATCGATAATGCTCTTTTCCGAAAAATTCTTCCTTACCCATTGCACCGCCAGCACATTTCCTTTGTCGAGCAGCCTATTGATGACGTACAACGGATGCTCGCTCGGGTTGAGTTTGACCGCATCCACGTCCCAAAAAAAGCGGTGAAGAGATGGCGGGAGACTCTTGGGGGTAGGCTCTTCTGGCATGCATTCATTGTAGCAAATCATCCCGGGAATGCAAGGAAAAATAGCCAAAACAAAACGAGAATTGACTCCTTACAGCTGATCTTTTGACGAGAACTACCCAATGATCGCCAAATAATTAGGCTGGAAATCCTTCTTGCCGACGAGCGATGCGGTGAAGTAGATGGTCATAGGGGTCAAGATTTCTCGAGTATGGTTGTTAAAAAATCTTTCCCCTCGTCAAGAAAATAATGTTTCACGTCTGTGAGGAATTCATCTTGTTGTTTCAAATCAGATTCTAAAAGATACGGCCTCAAGTCATCCAATCGCTTGAGGGATTTACCCGACTCGCTCCAGAAAAGAAACTCAGGTATCCGCGCACCAAATTTCCGTTCGACGAGTTGCAGGAGCTCAACAAGGGTAAACTTCTTTTCTACAAGCAGAGTGTAGACATCGAGAAGATCCTTCGGCTGATTACGGTCCAGATAGGCCATCACCTTGTTGGCCGCCATATCCGTAAGATTATCGATCAGCAATCCTTTATACTTCAAAAGTGGAGCAAGCCGCTTTTTTTCATGATTGTAGTAAACAAATTCAACCTCGTAACAGGATCAGTAGTTGGGATGACGTATTCCCAACGGTCATACACTTTCGTCTCCTCATAGTGATCGATATGCAACGCGCTTTTGACCTGGGCCACAAAGGGGAGAAGCTCATCGTGTTCAAAGGGTTTCTCGGTAAAAAAATCCAGATCAAACGATTTGCGGTGATGAAGATAATAGTGAGATAGAAGTGTCCCGCCGGTCCAATAGAATCGGTCTTTAAGGTCGCTATGAGCAAGAAGGGTTAAAATTGTTTCGTGGGTGGAAGTCAGTATCATGGTGTTTTTCCCGTCAAATAATATTCAAGCAGAATACGTTTCCCAGGATCTAATTCTTTGTCTAATAATCCATAGTAGCGGGTGAGTATATCGCGATTTAAGCCCGTCAGATCATTATAGTTGAGCTTCCGCACGAGATACCACGCCCACTGGTCATCCGTCTTGGGCTGCCAATCATCGGGCAGATCATAGTCCCAATTCCATGCTTTCATATAGAGTCTATTATAGGCGGATGAGGAGAGGAAGTGCAAATAGCCAAAACAAAACCCCCCGTACTCTCAAAAAACCAGTTCGACTGGAATGCGACGCGAGGAGTATCAACGGAGGATAGAGGACGAGACGGTTGTAGATTTGCTGATACGAATATATGTACCAATAAGATGACACTGTTTTTGACTGGTCAAAAGAGATGTGATTTTCGTGTCAATCTCCTCTGTGCTTAACTTCGTTGACAAGGCAATCAATCCGGATTTTCTACGACGATTGGCAGCGAAATCCTTTTCATTAAATGTAACAATAATTCTTCCTTCTTTTTCCGCAATTTCGAAAATTTCTCTGTCGGAGATTCCTGAGATCGGAAGAGCACACGTCTGAACTCCAGT
>CAYHFH010000118.1:0-3276 GCA_964355865.1 uncultured Gammaproteobacteria bacterium | reverse complement strand
TATTTCATATCCCGAGGGTCATCATCGCGTCGACGGCACACGTCTACGGAGAGGGCACCCCGCCGTTTAGCGAAGATGATCCGCCCCGTCCTTCCCGTCCGTATGAAACGAGTAAAACGATCACTGATCTGCTTGCACAATCATACGCGGATAGCTTTGACCTGGGGGTTGTGATTGGGCGGTTTGCAAATATATATGGCCCGGGGGATACGAATGTGACCCGGCTCATTCCCAAAACACTTCGCTATGCCCTGCAAAAGAAGCCCGTACCGATGTGGGGAGGGACAGCAAAACGGGAATATCTCTATATCGATGACGCAGTGGCGGCATATCTCATGCTTGGCGCAATGCCGGCGGTAAAATTAGAACGTAACAGAATATTTAATTTTGGTGCCGGAAATCCGATTGACGCTCGGGGGATAATTGAAGCGATCGGGGGTCTCTTCGGTGAAAAGATAACCATTGTCCCGGCTGACTATGAACGGAAAAATGAAATAACCGACCAATATGTTTCCTGGGAAAAAGCAAGCCGAATATTGGGATGGAAGCCGGGCATTGATCTAAGAGAAGGACTTACGCGTACCATTGAGTGGCATAAAAATAATACTATCGTATCGTGAAATATCCTTTGGTCAGCATTATCCTCGTAAATTGGAATGGGAAAGCCTATATAGGAGAATGTTTGCGGTCACTTCGTAAAATCACATACGCTTCATATGAGATCATTTTGGTGGATAACGCATCAACGGATGGGTCAGCTACCTATGTCAAGCGAACATTTCCAAACGTACTGGTCGTACAAAATAAAAACAATGTTGGGTTTGCCCAGGGTCATGACGCAGGTCTTCAAGCGGCGAAAGGAAAATTTGTACTGCTTTTGAATCCTGACACGACAGTTGAGTCAGATTTTCTTGACTTTCTGGTGCAATCCATACAGCACGATGAATCAATTGGCGTGGTGCAACCCAAAGTACTTTTGGATTCGGAAAAAGACAGAATTGACTCCATAGGTGCGTTTTTTCTTCCGTCCGGATTGCTGTACCACTACGGGCGGGAAAAAATGGAAACGATGTCTCAGTATACCCAACCGATGAAGATATTTACGGCAAAAGGGGTCTGCATGCTCATCCGTAAATCGGTAATAGAAAAAATCGGATTGTTTGATCCGGATTATTTTGCGTATTTTGAAGAGACGGATTTTTGTATGCGGGTGTGGCTTTCGGGATGGAGTGTGTGGTATGAGCCGAAAGCCCGAATCTATCATCAAGGAGGGGCTGCGTTCGGGAAAACAATTACACCACATATCTACTTTCATTCGGTCAAAAATATGGTGTGTACGTATCTCAAGAATCTATCTTTATTTCGATGTGTTACTACGATTCCACAACTTGTCACGTTTCATCTCTTTGGTATGATATTCTTTTTCTTAAGGGGAAAGTTTGCTATTTCCCGTGCTATTTTGAGCGGCTTATGGTGGAACGTTCGTTATGCGGGGGCAACTTATCGCAAGCGCCAACGGATCCAATCTCTTCGTTGCGTTGCCGATGGGGATTACTTGCCTGCTGTGACGAAGCCGGTTGGCTTCTCCTATCATTATCATCAGTATTTTGGTAATCTTCGTAATTATACAGATTATGATTTCACTCATTAAATCCACGTTTTATAAGGAGAAAAAGACGAAGAGGGAGTTATGCCGGTTTATCAAACATGCTGAAAAGTTGAGCATTGGGGAAGAGTGCCGGAAGTTTGAGGTCAATTTTGCCAAATACCAAGGACGAAAATACTGCGTCTTCGTAAATAGCGGCAGCAGTGCAAATTTAGCCCTGATCATGGCATTGCTCAACATGGGAAAGCTCAAACGTGGTGACCTGGTGGGTTTTTCTGCGCTCACGTGGTCGACCAATGTCATGCCGCTTATCCAGCTCGGGCTTACTCCGGTACCTGTCGATGTGGAAGTGGATACGCTTAACGTTTCGGCCAGGACTCTTTCTGAAGTGTTAAAAAAACAGAATATTAAGGTTCTTTTTTTGACGCATCTATTGGGTTTTTGCGATAATCTCGATGAGATCGTGTCTCTATGTCATCAGCACAAGATTCTTCTGATCGAGGACAACTGTGAATCGCTCGGGAGCGTTTATAAAGGAAAACGGTTGGGCAATTTTGGGTTAGGAAGCACGTTTTCGTTTTATGTTGGTCACCATATGTCTACGGTCGAAGGAGGAGCGGTGTGTACTGACGATGGCGATCTGGAAACGATGCTTCAGTTAGTCCGCGCCCATGGATGGGACCGGAATCTGACGGAACAAAAGCAACTCACAATGCGCGTGAAGTATAAGGTAAATTCAAGCTTCTATTCACGATACACGTTTTATGACCTCGGGTTTAATTTGCGGACCACGGAAATTCAGGGATTTTTAGGCAATATACAACTTGGGTATCTGAGTGAAATTGTAACCCGGCGGGAACAAAACTTTTTGTTTCTTGCTAAACATCTCTATAGCAGAACGGACCTTTTTTATCCGCTTCGCTTTGATCATATGGACACCGTTTCTAATTTTGCCGTACCACTGGTGTGCCGTTCAGAGCGAATCAGGGATGAGTTTGTCCGGCGCTGTGACGGGATCGTCGAAATCCGTCCCATTGTCGGAGGGGATATGACGAATCAACCATTTTTTCAAAAATATGTTCGCAGTAATGGTGATTGGAAAAATTCGAACGCTCGCCTTATTCATGATCAGGGGTTGTATTTCGGTAATAACCCGGAGCTTACGAAAAAAGATATAGATACGATTATAAAGATATTTACAAAACCATAGAGTTTAGATTTGAATTGTCATTCCCGCGAACGCGGGAATCCAGAGTAAAAAACTGGATCCCCGATTAGATCGGGGATGACAGAAAACATGAGCAACTTTTGGAACAATAAACGTGTATTGATAACCGGTGGACTCGGGTTTATCGGCAGTCATTTGACGGCCAAGCTTCTGGAATCAGGTGCCCGGGTGGCGATATTGGATAACTCGAGCAATCCCTCTCCGCTCAATAAAAAAAACACACCAAAGGATGTAGAGATGATCAGCGGAGAATGTAAAGATCCCGAGAAAGCACAATTGGCGTGCAAGGGAATTGAGGTGGTTATGCATCTGGCGGCCAAAGTGGCAGGGGTTGCCTACAATCAGGAACATAAAGGATCGATGCTTTCGGAAAATCTTCTCATTCAGACTACGATGATGGCTGCGGCTCAAAAAGCAGGGGTAGAGCGTTTTCTTGCGGTTT
>CAYHFH010000117.1:0-3287 GCA_964355865.1 uncultured Gammaproteobacteria bacterium | reverse complement strand
TCGGTGCTCTGGGAAGGAAAAAGCTGGAAACTCTGGATCCTCAATAACGGCTACTGGCTCGTGACCATCCTGGTCATGGGAGTTATACTTTCGGGTTTTTAATCCCCTCATCCAAACGTATCCTCCAAACGCATCATCCAAACGTATATTGAGTACTTTCATCCTATTTGGTACAGTGTGGATATGAAGAATCAATTTTTCAAAGATACATTCGGATGGGGATTTCTCCTTTGGCTCCTGGGCTACGCCCTGGGCATACTCCTTTTTCCTCTGGTCCCCGTCTCCATGATCGGATGGATCATCATGCCGATCGGAATCGTGATGACTCTTTGGGTAGTATGGAAAAAAATCCATGGATCATCGCTTCGATATTATCTTCTCGTCGGATGCGTCTGGACGACGATTGCCGTCATCAGTGATTATCTTTTCCTTGTGAAACTATTCCACCCTGCTGATGGGTATTACAAACCGGATGTCTATCTCTACTATCTTATTACTCTCCTGATTCCTCTGTGTGTGGGATGGTACAAAATTAAATCAACACAGTTATGAATTGGTTCTTCCTCACGGTGGTCAGCGCCGTCACGTACGCTGTAGCCGAAATCATCGGTAAATATCTATCCGATGAAAAGTCCGAGCCTGTTTTTATAGGAATTATCGCGGCCGGATTTACGACGGCCGTCTCGCTCCTGTTTGCTGTATGGGAATCCCCGGTCATTCCCGCAAACACCTGGGCCATAACCGGTCTTGTGGCTTCCGGAGCGCTCGTTGCCGTCGGCGTCATGACGTATTATGAGGGACTCAAACATTCCGACGTGTCAGAATTTAGCCTTTTCAGCCGCAGCCGGACGCTCATCATCGTCATCGGCGGGTTGATGTTTTTCCGGGAACGATTTACGCCCCTTCAGGCTGTCGGAGGGCTCCTTGTTCTGTGCGGCGTATTTTTTCTCTCCTGGGAGGGAAAAAGTGTCCATTTCGGAAAAGGCGCAAAGTATGCCCTGGCTACCGCCGTATTATTTGGGCTCGGGGCTCTCATTGATAAAGCGGTCATCCCCTACTATACCGCCATGATGTATACGTTTCTGATCTATCTCTTCACGGTGATATTCATGATCCCTCTTGTTGTTTGGAGATTGAGAAAAGGCGCACAATGGCCAAAACGCCCGACGGTAGGATTGCTTAGTGTGGTGGGGACGCTCTACGGAATGTCCGCCTACTGTGTGTATGCCGCATATCTTCAAAGCGGCCCGGCATCCCTCGTCACACTCGTCAGCCAGCTAGAAATCCCCATCACGGTCCTTTGGGGAATCTATCTCATGAAAGAACGGAAAAAAATATTTTCCAAACTCATCAGCATGGCCCTTCTCATCCTGGGGATCGTGCTGCTGAAGTAAATTTGGATAGCATATTAAATTCTCTCTGATAATACCTTGTCCTATCCAAAAAAAACGATTACATCAGGGTGATATAATCGCGTCATGACAAAAACGAAGATAAACTCCGATCAATTTGCCAAACGTTTCGGTGCGTATTCCCACGGATATACGGTGGAAATCGACGATACGAAGCTCATTTTTACCACCGGACAGATTGCGCTTGATAACGATGGCAATGTCCTCTACCCGGATGACCCCGCCAAACAAACTGAGTATGTTTTTGAGGCTTTACAAACTATTCTCCAGGAATCAGGCGCCTCGCTTAATGATGTCGTAAAGACCACTATTTTTCTCACAGACATGAATGACTTCCCCAAGATATCACCTATCAGAAACAACTATTTCAAAAATTCTGAACCGGTATCGACTCTTGTGGAAGTTTCAAAACTCGTCAAGCCCGGTTGCAGGGTAGAAATAGAAGTCATCGCAGTAAAAAAATTATAAATAAGTTATTATAGTTTATCGATGTTATGGACAGTATACATAAACTATAGTAACATTGTTATATATGAAAGCAGTATTAAACCCTTTTTCCCCGGGAGCAGGAAGTCCTCCACCTGAACTAGCCGGTCGTTCAGAAATCCTCGAAAAGGCAATGGTTGCATTAGCTCGAATAAAAGCAGGACGATCTGAAAAGAGTTTTTTACTTGTTGGCCTAAGAGGCGTAGGCAAAACCGTATTACTTCATAAAATTTCAGAAGTAGCAGAAGAAAATGGCTATAAACCCCTGATGATTGAAGCTCGTGAGGACAAGAGCTTATCAGAGCTGCTTATTCCGTATTTGCGTCAACTTCTCTTCTCGCTCGATATAGGCAAATCAGTAAGTGAAAAAGTAAAACGAGCTACCCGTATCTTAAAAAGCTTTATGTTAAAGGTAAATCCAAACGGGGCAGTTGAATTTGGACTAGATATTGACCCAGAAAAAGGTACCGCCGATAGCGGCGATCTTGAAACGGATCTTTCGCAACTTTTCATCGCATTAGGTGAGGCAGCCCAAGATCGTTCCACCGCCATCGCAATTATTGTGGATGAAATGCAATATCTAAATGATGAAGAATTAAGTTCGTTAATCATGGCCGTACACAAAATAACTCAAAAATCTCTTCCGCTTATCGTTATTGGAGCAGGGTTACCTCAGCTGCTTGGAAAAGCCGGAAACGCGAAATCCTACGCTGAACGACTATTTGACTACCCCGAGGTAGGCCCGCTCGAAAACGATGATGCAAAACTTGCCCTGCAAGGACCGGTAAACGCGCAACATGTATTATTTTCAGACGACGCTCTCAATGAAATTTTACGGGTAACGGAGAAATACCCATACTTTCTCCAGGAATGGGGCTATCAAGCATGGCTTTTGGCTGAAAAATCTCCTATTACTCTCCCCGTAGTTAAAAAGGCATCGACCGAATCAATTAGACGATTAGACAAAAATTTTTTCCGCGTTCGTTTTGACCGATTAACACCGAGAGAAAGAGAGTATCTCAGGGCTATGGCTGAACTTGGGCCCGGAGCACATAGGTCTGGAGATATTGCAGATCTTCTTCATCTTGAAGTGCAAAGCGTTGCTCCGTTTCGAAGTAGTCTCATCCGAAAAGGAATGATCTATAGCCCGGCACATGGTGATACCGAATTTACCGTACCGCTTTTCGTTGATTTTATGAAACGATCAATGCCGCTACCTCGTGGTAAATAATCTATGAAATCAAAAATAAGCATCATCACGCTCGGGGTATCAAACTTCCAAAAATCGTTTGCGTTTTACGTCAATGGTCTTGGCTTCAAGCCCCATGACTATCATCAAAAAGATGAGTATGTGATGTTGGAAATGGAAGGAACGTGGCTTGCGTTATG
>CAYHFH010000116.1:0-3311 GCA_964355865.1 uncultured Gammaproteobacteria bacterium | reverse complement strand
ATGAGGAAAACAAACGTTGACAAAGATACTTCTGCCGTGTTACGCTCGTCTGCACTTGAGGCTAAATAGCTTCATCAAAAAATATTCATTTTCTAGGGCTATGCCAAAGAAAACTAAAAAGGAAAAAATCATCGCTCAATACCGCAGAAAACTCCAACAAATTCATGAGACAGCGCTCCCCATTGCTGATCAGAAAAGCCAATCGCAGAGCGACAAACAACCAACGACATCGTCTCCTTTTGTCTTTCAGGCAACAACGAAACTCACTCATGCCGAAGTCTCCCAAGTACTGCCTATGGATCGGGCAATACGCGCAGGTCTCATAAAAACTCTCATCCTGGCCGTCATGGCAGTTGGCGCTGAAGTGGTACTGTCTATACTATTAAAGAAGTAAAAGGATAAAGAATCTGCCCGCCTGAATTTACCGTTCGGCTTTTTAGGTTCTATTCGAACACGCCTCACGGAGCATTCTTCGGCGGGCTTAAGAAACACTAAACTCATTCACATTCGTTAAGTGTTTCTAAAGGAGGTGAAATAAATTATGGCAAGCATGTATTGTGTAAAATGTCGCGCAAAGAGAGAAGACCCAAGTGCCGTGAAAGTGACAATGAAAAATGGTAAACCGGCAATGAAAGGGAAGTGTCCTACGTGTGGAACCGGAATGTACAAAATCGGAGCCGCATAATAGTTTAGAACTATAAAGAAACTCCGTCTCCATGACGGGGTTTCTTTGTTATTCGGGTGTCTTACCTTACATAACGTCTTCGTGCACCCGGTATTGTAATGCTTCAGCTACATGAATCTTCGTAATGTTCTCGTCTCCAAAAATATCAGCAATAGTCCGGGCAACTTTAATGATCCGATAATAACTGCGTGCGGAAAGCCCAAGCTCTCCTACGGCGCTGCGCATAAATACCTGCACATCAGTGGCAAGCGGACAAAGCTCCTTTACCATTTTATTGGACATCTCTGCATTGGAGGTAATCGAAAATTTACCTAATCGTTTAATTTGCCGATTCCGGCTTTCTTGGACGCGGGCGCGGATGATAATTGATGACTCCGCCTTCATCCCATCATCCAATGTCAGCTTCTCGACGTTCACTGCCGGAACTGGCATCACGAGATCGATCCGGTCGATGATCGGTCCGGAAATACGCTTCGCGTAGCGGTTCACTGCACCGGGCAGGCAAGTGCACCGTTTGGTTTGGCTTCCATGATTCCCACATGGACAAGGATTCGCTGCTCCCACGAGCATAAACTTGGCCGGGTATTGCACCGTGCCGGCAGCCCGGGAGATGGTGACTATTCCATCTTCCATGGGTTGCCTGAGAGCTTCTAACACATGACGGGGAAACTCCGGAAACTCATCCAAAAATAGGACGCCGCGGTGAGCAAGCGATATTTCTCCAGGGCTGGGATGAGTGCCTCCCCCGATGAGGCCAATACGGGATGTGGTATGATGGGGCGCGCGGAAAGGCCTGGATTTAAAAATCGAGGTGCCTAATGGAAGATTTCCGGTAACAGAATATATTTTTGTCACGGCAAGCGCTTCCTCCTGGGTCATGGTCGGAAGAATAGATGGGAGCGTTCGCGCAAGAAGCGTCTTTCCGGCGCCGGGCGGCCCTTGCATAAACACATTATGTCCGCCTGCTGCAGCTATCTCCAGTCCCCGTTTGACGTGTTCCTGACCATGAATCTCACTCATGTCAAACTCAAAATTCGCATCTTCCTGCAATGTATCAAAAGGAACGAACGGATGCGGTGCAATAGCAACGAGACCCCTGAGATGATGCGTAAGCGCGCTTAAGGATCCGATAGGGTAAGCATCGATTCCGGCGATGACACTTGCCTCTTTGGCGTCCACTGCGGGCAAAAAGAGAGCGGGACTTTTTTGCTCTTTTGCAAGAAAAGCAATCGAGAGTACCCCATTCGTGTGCCGGAGGCTCCCGTCGAGCGAAAGTTCACCGATACATACGGAGTCTTCGGGAATGGCGGGAAGCTGTTCTGAAGCAATGAGAATTCCGATGGCAATCGGGAGATCATACGCAGGACCGACTTTCGGCAAATCTGCGGGGGCAAGATTGACGGTAATCCTTTTTGCCGGAAACTCCGCACCGCTGTTTTTTATAGCAGACCGCACCCGCTCACGGCTTTCTTCAACTGCTTTATCCGGAAGTCCGACTATCGTAAAAGAAGGAAGACCCTGAGAAGCAATATCTACTTCTACCACAACCGGTACGGCATCTAACCCAACGACCGCGCCGGACAATACCTTTGCGAGCATAATGAATTATTGTGGGAAGTTACCAATCGCGGCCACCGGAGTTATCGCCGCCACGGTATCCACCACGATCTCCACCGCGGTGTCCGCCTCCACCACCACCGCCGTATCCACCCCTATTTCCGCCGCCGCCTCCACCGCCGCCGCGATACCCGCCACTTGAGCCACCACCCCGGTATCCACCTCCACCACCGCCGCCTGTACGCGGTTCCATGGGTCGTGCTTCGTTTACAATCACCGGACGTCCGTCAAGTTGTTTCCCATTCCAGAGCTCAATAGCCTTATTGGCTTCTTCCTGGCTCGCCATTTCTACAAATCCAAATCCTTTGGATCGCCCCGTCATCCGATCGATGATGACTTTGGCCGATACCACTGAACCGGCCTGCGCAAATGCATCAGCAAGGGATTGATCCGTAACGTTATACGATAAACTTCCTACAAATAATTTATTTGCCATAACACTCCTTTATATATGCGGAACTACATCGTTCCTTCCTTACCCAGTAGGATACCAGATATGGGCCCCAACAGAAAGAGGCAGATTTTATGACCTTCATGATATAATCACTCTTGCACATTGGTATCCGGACGCTCGGGGGGATGGAAGGCGAAAGCCTTTGATATCCCCCAGGAAAGTCCAGACAGCAGAATGCAGGGGACTGCGCGTAAGCGCTGATCCCGCCTTTGGCGGGACTGGTGTCCAAATCCGAAAGGAAATGGAACAATTCCTGAATTGACAGGATGAGAGAGCCACAGAGACGACCCTTCGACTACGCTCAGGGCAAGTCATATCAATTAAATGACTGGCTCTCGAGTATGCCGAAGGTATGAAACGAGGTAATCCCACCCGCTGCAACCGGCGAATACACCGCCACGACGACGCATTCCGGAACCTCGCGACCTGCGGGGTGCGGTGACAAGTTTACGGGCACCACGTCAAACGTGGTAGTCGAGTTTGACTCGACACTAGAGAAATGAGCGACTAAAAACAGAATCTGGCTTATGAGATGCCAGTGTGCACTAAAAACCC
>CAYHFH010000115.1:0-3346 GCA_964355865.1 uncultured Gammaproteobacteria bacterium | reverse complement strand
GTAGGTGGAGCGAAGCGAGATCCTGAGTGTAACGAAGGACCTCCATAAATCCTACCGAGGGAACATATGGCGACACAAAAGAAAATCGATACCGTTACGCTCCTCAACGATAAAATTTCCCGTGCGAAATCCATGGTATTCGTCGACTACCGGGGCCTTAAGCATAAACAGATGGAGGAACTCCGGCGTACACTCAAAAAGCATCAAGGAGAGCTCACCGTTGCCAAAAACAGATTGATGCTTAAGGCGTTGGATAGCGCTGAAAAGGGGTTGAACCCCGTAAAAGAATTTCTCTCCGATACCACTGCTACCCTATTTGCCTACGCCGATGAAGTAGCGCCGCTCAAAGAACTTCTAAAGTTTCTCAAAGTGGCAGGAGTCGGCAAGACGAAGGGCGGACTTCTGGGTGGGGCCATGCTCACCGACGCAGAAGTGACGAGACTTGCCGCTCTCCCCACGCGGGACGTGCTCCTAGCCAGATTAGTCGGACAACTCAATGCACCGATTCAGGGCCTCCACTATGCTCTGTCGTGGAATATCAACAAATTAGTGTGGGCGATAGATGCAATAAGAAGTAAAAAAACAAACTAATCATTCGTTAAGTGTTTCTAAAAGGTGGTGATTTTGTATATGGCAAAACTATCAAAAGATGAAATCATGTCAGCCGTCGAAGAGATGACCGTATTGGAACTTTCCGATTTGGTCAAAGCGCTCGAAGAAAAATTCGGAGTGTCCGCAGCCCCAGTAGCAGTGGCAGGCGCGGCAGCACCGGCAGCAGCTGACGCAGGCGAGCCAAAAGAAGAGCAAACGGTCTTTAATGTTATGCTTTCAGAAATGGGCGCCAACAAAATCGGCGTTATTAAAGCAGTCCGCGAACTCGTGCCAACGCTCGGTCTTCAGGAAGCCAAGACTCTCGTTGAGTCCGCTCCGAAAGAAGTTTTGACGGGTGTCAACAAAGCGACAGCAGAAGAAGCCAAAAAGAAATTGGAAGCTGCAGGCGCAAAGGTAGAACTCAAGTAAAATACTTTTGCAGAGACAATCAAAAAATCCCCATCGAGGGGATTTTTTGGTGGAATATTGCCGCTTCCTCGTACAAATAAGCCGTCCTGGGGCATTTGACGAGGTCAAGAAAAAAACGGCTTATCGTAGCGCTCTGGGTCATGAAGTGCCAATACATTACTAACCTTTATCTCTACTTTTTTCTGGATGACCCACACTCAAGCGCTCACCGACCTCCTCTGCCAACCAACCTAAGTAATGACATTTATCCAGCACTATTCGAATGGTACTGGATTTACTCTAGGCTGAATAGGTTTGATGCTGTTTGGCGCGTACGGGAATGCTGCGGTAGTCGAATAAAGGTGTATAACGTCAAGGTCTATCTTGACTTGGCAAGGTGATTGCTCATAATGAACATCTTTTGTATGCGTTATACTCTAGCTTCAATTTTTCCGAGTACTTTTTCTATCCAACGAACTTTTTAAACTTTTCATTACTAAAGGATGCCATATCCTTCATTCCCAAGTGCCCAACCATGCCAGTTTCTGATATCTCAAATGCTCATTGCTCCTAAATAGCGCTTCCAGGTCCCCGAGTATCCCAGCATCATATTTGACTCCCGCATCCCGTGCCACATCCATGTATGACTCCCGCAGAGAGAAATCATGATCGTGATACTTACGGGGCTCACAGCGCGCAATAATTTGATCAATGATGACCGCAAGCCGCGCCGCGTAGGACAATTGATCCCCGGTCACTCCCAAAGGCCTTCCGCTTCCGTCTAATTTTTCATGATGGTGCAGGAGTATATCAAGAACTACTTCCGGCAACACAACACCTGTTTGCTTCTGGTAACGTAGCAGTATTTCGTACCCCAACTCTACGTGCCGCTGCATGTTCGTTAAGTCGTCAGCCGCAATTTGAGGCCTGCGTAATTGCCAAACGCCGGGATCAGCAACTGCCCCTATTTTACCGATATCATGAATAAATAGTCCTATGAAAATATCACGAGGATCGACAGTAGGCGGAACATGTTCAGGATGGACAACGAAAAGCATCGCCGCCACATACGCTTCAGATTCTCCGTGGCGAAGCACCGATTGACGGTGCGTTTCATGCTCTGCCCCATCCAATTTCCAAATCGGTGCATCAAAAATAGCGACTGCACGGGCTTTTGCATCCATAAGAGCCGTGAGTATTTCTTCTTCTCGATGTGGCACATGCGTCGTTTCGGGTATCATTTATGTATTTTACCATATCAATGTGGCTGCACTCGTTTGATCCCTCTTGACTTTGTTTGACCCTGGGTGTACTGTTGTGCATGATATCGATACTGTCCAGAAAGTGAACCACTATGTCCCTCGGAGATGAATGGCCAGAATTATTAACCGTCCGTGAAGTTGCAAAAATACTCCGTGTCTCCCCTCTTACCATCAAACGATGGGGCAAACGCGGAAAGTTACCTGCTATCCGCATCAACTCCCGCGGCGACCGCCGATATAAAAAAGAAGCCGTGATGTGGCTTTTAGGCCTCCAACAAAAGGGCGCATTATAACAAGACGTTCTTCAGTATATCCGAAGCAGCTACGGGATCAACGACGTTGACATTAAGCCCCGTCCCCAATTCAAAACCCGCGCGGTGGATGAAACGCGGAATAATCCGGATATACCAATTTACCCCGTGATAGATATAAAAATTATATCCAAATGGCATCTCCGCATGATGGATGACGCTCGTCGGATCATCAAAGACCGCTTTCACCCGTTGGAGGGCCTTCTGGAGTACCCCGGCCAAGTCAGGCAACTCTTCATCCGTCAGATCCCCAAACTTGGTACCCACGCCTTTGGGCGCGATCCAGACTTCATACGGCCACTGGGAAAAGTCCGGACAATACGTACGGAAATACGTGTTATCTTCTACAATATTAGCCAAAGGCTCACGGGCAAGTGTATCGAGATTGATCTGGCGCGGCACGACGACGAGTTGGCTATGGGGATGATTGAGACTTGCTCCGGCATGCAAGCCGTGATTGCAAAATATCATCACCTGTCCGGTGTCCTGATGCGCGCGGTAGCGCTCCCGGTAGGCTACCAAGACCCGAACCACTTGTTCTACGGGGAGATCTTCTAAATCGTTCGCGTCATCCGGACTATGGATGATCACTTCATGAATATCCGTAATCGGATAGAGATTCGGCACGACACGCACCTGCCAACCCGGACCGTCTTTGGCCCCCTCACCAATCCGCAATACTTCCGGCGGGGTGATCGCTTCATTACCGGTACAAAAGGGACAGATATGCGCCTTTACCGGTGCAGCGTCGTCAGGTCTTTTCGTTCTGCTCGG
>CAYHFH010000114.1:0-3359 GCA_964355865.1 uncultured Gammaproteobacteria bacterium | reverse complement strand
TTGCGCGCCGGGCATATCCTTTCTCAGGGCATTGCTAAGATAAATATCTTCATATTTCTTTTTGATTTTATTCTGGAAGCACCCCTCAAAGTAATCTTCGATGTGGTCGAGGAATGGATTCGCTTCATCCGCATAAAAAAGGATGAGATTATATAATTTTGTGAGCGCAGGAGGATTTGAACCTCCAACCGATTCCTTAAGAGGGAATTGCTCTACCGTTGAGCTATGCGCCCAGAATAATGGCGTTGCCCACCATATCTTCCTGTTCGACTTTTCAATTTTATTCAAATACGTCTCACAGAGCGATTATTGGTGGGCATTGTCATTTCTAGCCTCTCCTCGATAAATCGGATCGGTAAGAAATGTCAATGCGCGCCCAGCAGGAATCGAACCCGCATAAATAGTTCCGAAGACTATTGCTCTATCCGTTGAGCTATGGGCGCATATGCTAACTGTGATTATAGCAAATAACGGGCTTTAAGTTATGTGAGCGGGAACCAAGTGCCATGAAAGTCGCGATAGCCTCTTTTCCAGTTTACCTCCCAACCATTTCCTTCGGGTATAGGAACTTTGCCGTAGCCATTAGGTGTATCGATGACGAATCGGGCTGTCGCCGCGACTCCGGATAGCATGGGACGCAGTTTTTGCCATAGCGTAATTGCCCGATGAATCGGAACGGTAAAATGCTGTGCCCAGTACACCGGATCATTTTGGAATACGTAATAAGGTACAACTCCTTCGGAGGCAAGTTTGCTAAAGAGCAGATACAGTGTCTCCACATCATCATTGACCCCCTTGAGTAACACGGTTTGAGACATGACGACGGCTCCACATTCCTTTCGCAACCTTTCCAGTACCCCCAAAGTTTGGGAGGTCAATTCAAGCTCGTGATTGATATGTATCATCATGCGAGGGTTACGCAGTTGGGCTATAGCTTGAAAATGAGCATCGCGCAGCAACAATGGGTTATGGACAGGAGTCCTCGTTCCGATGCGGACGATGGCGAGTCTTCCAGTACGCTGAAGATCGCCGAGCTTCGCTAATACGTAGTGTAAAATGGGCGGATGGACTGTCATGGGATCGCCGCCGGATAGGATAATTTCATTGATACCCTTTTCCTTTTCGATAAATGTGAGGGTCTCGTTAATTTGATCCATCAGAAGATGCGGTGTGTGGGCAAGGGCCGCAGTACTTCCGGTCTCCTGATTGGCGGGTATTCCCACTTCGCGGCCGCGCGTACAAAAACGGCAGTATGCAGCGCAGTGGCGGGTAATAGTCCATAATGCTCTTCCCTGATAGGAAAAATCGTGTTTCTTATGACCCTTACTCGTGCCGTTTGTATATTTATAGACAAGTCCCGGTGCCACTTCATGGTGATCTTCCATAAGAGGATCCTTGGCTCCGCTTTTGAAATAACGCTGTTCCAAATCCGGACGTGACACAAATTGGAGTCCGATGGGGCCTAAGGGTCCTCCGGTTCGCGCGATAAGGTCGGATAAATACGGCGGAAAAATTTCCGGCAATCCGCCATGCGGCAACATCATCTTCGTTCCCCGTGGCCGTAATGGTTCGACAAGAACAGTTTTTTTTACCATACGTAATTGTCTATGATGCGATACCTTCATCTAACACTATAGACTTCCGGCGTCTTGTCAATATAGAAATAAATATACAGAAAGAACGGCCGCGTAAACTTGACACAAATGTATCGATATGACAGCATGAAGAGTATGATACAGAAGATTATTCTTACCGTAGTTTGGTTTCCGCTTACGTTTGTTTTACTCATCCTCAATCTCACACTTCTTCGTTCACTTTATACGGATGGATCGCATGTCCAGGCGGTAGAATCGACAAACTTGCCGGCCAAGCATATCACCGCGGCAGCCGGAAGCGCTCAAATACTCGGTTCCTCCATAATCGCCGGCGATGCCCGTGAAATGCTTCTTGAAGCCTTCCTGCGTCAGCATGATTCTCCGATGACGCCCTTTTCCGGGCTTATCGTCCGGGAAGCAGACGCAAAAGGGATAGATTTCCGTTTGGTTGTTGCCATAGCTATGTGCGAATCAAACTTGGGGAAAAAGATGCCCAAAAAAGATGAATTTAATGCTTGGGGGATTGCGGTCTACACGGGTCAAAACCAGGGAAAAGCATTTGACAGCTGGGAGCACGCAATTGGCTGGGTCTCGCAGTATATAAAAACGAAATATTACGATCGCGGTATCACTGCGCTTAAGGATATCGGAGCAATCTGGGCTCCGCCCTCCGTCCAGAATGGAGATTCCTGGAGTAACTGCGTAGAGCGATTTCAAAAATCAATCCTCTGATTCAGAGGACTTTGTAATAGTTTGTTTACCCTATAATACTTGACAATTACATAATTATAGGGTATTATTCTTCCTTAGATCCTAAGGTAGGCCATCCAAATGTCTGCTTTAGGATTTTTTTATCCCCCTCTTTCTTTCTTCTCCTCGATCCGTTACTCCGACGGACCGGTGTGAGGGAAGACCCCAGCACCAATCTTGCTTGCTCGCGAGGTCTACGTCCTCGCCTCGCAAGAGCGATGGTGCGGGGTTGGCAATATGAAACAAATCAATATTCTCATTCTTGCATTTCTCTTTTTATCTACCGTAGTAACGGTGAATACTCCTGCCGTTATGGCTCAGGAACCTGAGGCTGGATCGGCAGCACAGCTTCGTTTTGGTCAAATCTTGCGGGACAAGCGCATCGACCGGCTTCGTACATATTTGACTATGCACAACTCTCCACTCGTGGACGAAAGTGCCCATTTTATCGCGGAAGCAGACCGTTTGGGGCTCGACTGGAAGCTTGTTGTGGCCATAGCCGGCACCGAATCAACATTCGGTAAACGTGTGCCAGGAGGCTCGTATAATGCCTGGGGATGGGGGATACCTACGGGTGCCCAATCCGGTATAGGCTTTGATAGCTGGAAGCAAGGCATAACCCGCGTCTCCGAGGGACTTAAAACCCGGTATATTGACCGTGGTGCCACCTCCATCGAACAAATCGGTAGGATTTATGCAGCCAGTCCCCGTTGGGCCGGCAATGTGCGATTCTTTTTAAACGCGATTGACTCGTATTCTCCGGAGGAACCTTCCCTTCTGGCAGTTGCCCTATAAGGACAGTATAATACCCTCAGGCGCGCCTCTGTGGCGGAACTGGTATACGCGTACGCTTTAGGAGCGTATCCCGTAAGGGTTGGAGGTTCAAGTCCTCCCAGAGGCACCACAGTCAAACGTGGTAGCAACGTTTGACGTTGCACAATTGAGGTTTCCCGCGAAGCGGGATTACATCACACTAATGCTCGAAGACTCGCAAAGTGTGATGTGAACAAGTCC
>CAYHFH010000113.1:0-3403 GCA_964355865.1 uncultured Gammaproteobacteria bacterium | reverse complement strand
GACCAGTCGCGGGAAGCGGACGGCAACCCCTGCTCCGTGCGTTGAAGACTTCGTAAGATCATCACCGGCGATTTCTACCACGATTTTTGGATCAATCCACACATCCGGCTCAAGCATTTTTGGCACTTCCCCATACTCTTTTGGTCTTACGTCTGAAGTTTTACGTCTGAAGTCTTTCTCTAGCTCCTTCCACATGTCGTCCGTCACTCCGGTGCCGATTTTGGTGACCGTCACATATTCCTCGCCTTTTGCCACTCCGACGAGAAACGCGCCGATCCCAAATCCCGCGCGTTTTCCTTCCCCACGGTAATATCCCATGACCACCGCATCGATAGTGTCCGTAAGCTTTCCGGTTTTGCCTTCTTCTTCTTTAAATTTCACCCAACTGTATCCCCGCCTCCCCGGCTCATACGGACTATGCCATTTTTTCACAACCGCCCCCTCCAGCCCTTTCTTAATTTGCGCGTCATGATACTGCCGGATTTTTTCCGGAGAATCAGTGACAATCTGTGGAGAAATAACCAGAAGGTCTTCGCGTTGATTCCCGGAATCAAAGCTCCCCCGATTCCGGGAATCTCGTGTTAAGATTGTATCTTCAAGTATCTTCCTCCGCTCAGATAGCGGTGTTGCCAGCAAATCTTTCCCATCCTTATACAGGATGTCAAAGACAAAAAATTTGAGAGGAACCCGCAGGAGTGACGCCTGGATATCATGCTTCCGTTTCCTCGTTGACGTCTCCTGAAATGGAATCAGTTTGCCGGTAGTGGGATCCATCCCGACGGCCTCGCTATCCAGAATCACATCCCGTGCATTCAGTTGTTTGCCCACCTCCTCAAGCTCTGGAAACATTGCCGTCGTATTCTCCAAATTCCTCGAAAACGTCTTCACTCTTACGTCTTGAGTCTTACGTCCTACGTCATAATGAATCTGTACTCTGACCCCATCAAATTTTGGTTCGACGGCGACCTCCCCCATTTTTTTTATCATCTCATCGGCTGTCGGCAGCCGCTGACAAAGAGAGGCAAGGATCGGCGCGCCGACGACGGCTTTTACATGCGAGAGTCCCGCTATCCCGCGCGCTTTTATTTGAGTAGCAAGAAGCCCAATATCCGGCCGGATATTATAGACTTCCTCGAGTCTGTTGCGTTGGGATTTATCCCCGGCAAGCATCCAGGAAAGGCCGTCCAGGATCGTCATATCCGAAAAACCGAGCCGGAGTTTATCGAGTGGTATCCGCACAAAATACCGTACAGACAATGCGTCGAGGGATCCTAATAGGTCTGCAAGTGCGTCAATCTTCCCCTCCTGCGACCCCTCCCCTCCCATCCCCGTTATTTCAACAAGCCGCCCAAAAACTTCTTCGACTGTTATGTTTTTTCCATAATTCATAATTCGTGATTCATGATTCGCTTCCTGCTCAGCGGCTGCTCCCAAATCTCCAAATTTCCCAAAGGAACGTCTCACAACATCGTCCTCCACCCCGTATGCCTTCCCGATTGCCCGGATCATGAGTTTGTCCCCCACCCCAAACTCTATGGGTTCATAGAGGGGTGCGACACGGCCTTGCAGGAGATAGCAGAGTTTGCCGATCTCCTCCTGCCCGGCATTCGTAAATAATTCAGCGAGAATCTCCGTCATGCTGTTGCGCGATGGCGTGGCCTCAAGTTTCTGAAAATACAGAGAGAGGGTGGAGAAGGTCATATCTTTTTGTCATCCCCGCGCTCTTTTTTGTCATCCCCGCGCAGGCGGGGATCCAGTCTTTTCTTATCTGAATTATTTAATAAAGAAGTAGTACGCTGCCACCACGACCAATAGAAAAATAATGCCAAACGTGAGAATCAGTCCCCCATCGCTCTCCTCTTTGGAGATCTTATACACCCCCTGCCCGACGACGACGAGGGCAAACAAGGTCGGGATGACCATCAGGAGATACGTGATACCAGGACCGGATAGATTCATAGTAAAAAATCCTAAGCACTAAATCCTAAATTCTAAACAAATCCAAATGTTCAAAATCTCAAATTCAAAACGGTTTAGAACATTTGTATTTTGGATTTTGAAATTGTTTAGGATTTAGATATTAGGATTTAAAATTTTACGTCCGCAAAACGTACCTCGCCCCCTTCGTCGTCCCCTCTTTCACCACTATACCTTTTTTCAGGAGGTCCTTCAATTCGCGAAGTACCGTGTCCTCCGAAACCATGGGAAACAGCTCAAAAAACGATTTGTTCTGGAGAAATCCGCTCTCTTGGATATACTCGATGATCTTGATTTGCCGTTCGGAAAGAGAAATCTGTTGTCCGCCTAATGATTTTTTGATTTTGAGGTCCGTGGATAACCCCTTCACTTTTTCTTTGATGCGGGTAAGCTCAATGGCCAACCCCTCGATGAAATATTCGAGCCATACGTTTAGGTTCCCATTTGCTTTCCCCACACTCTGCAAGGCCTCATAGTAGGCCATCGGCTCGCGGTCATAGTGCTCCTCAAGGGCAAAAAACCGCTTGATGTCATACCCTTCTTTAAAAAGGACAAGGGTCGCCGTCGCCCGCGCGACACGTCCATTACCATCCAGAAACGGATGAACGCGGACAAGCTCATAATGAGTGATACCAGCTTTAAGCGCCGTATGCACATCATCGTCCGTCGTTTGATTGAGCCACTCGAGGAAGGATCGCAGAAGAAATGGGACTTCTATGGCAGGCGGCGGGCGGAATGTAATCTCGCCCGTAGCGGAATTCTTCACGACCACCTGGGTCTTGCGGTACTCCCCCACCTGTTCGTCGGAGAGTAATCTATGCGTCGTCAGTTCATGAATGTGTTTAATCGTTTCTTCCGAAATATCCTTCTTGTCATACCCTTCAATGAACTTGAGGACGTTTCTGTAGTTGAGTACTTCCTGGATATCACGGTCCCGCCCCACAATTTTTCCGCCGGCCAACACCTGTTCGGCCTCGGTTTTGTTGAGCTCATTTCCCTCGATATGCGTGCCGTGGTGGACGGTGCGGACGATGGCCTCTTCACGAAATTTGGCTTCCCATGCCGGCACCAAGGGCGAGTTTTCGATCACCTCGCGGGCCGCCTCGATCGATCCCATGAGCCGCAGGAGCTTGTTGGTAATGGTAAAGTTTGGTTGATACATGGATTTCCTGTATAATAAACGCATGGCCGAAAAAACACAACCGGCTTTTTATCTGTCATCCCCGCGAACGCGGGGATCCAGTGTAGAATACTAAGTAATACACTATGAAACCAAAAAATTATCAAGGGAACAAGAAATTACACAGGGAAATCCTCAAACAGATGGTTACCCTTTCCGCATCCGGATTCGGGCTGATTGCGGCTCTTGCCTGGAACAACGTCATCCAGGAGCTTGTGAATAATTATATCAAGCCCTACCTCCCTA
>CAYHFH010000112.1:0-3533 GCA_964355865.1 uncultured Gammaproteobacteria bacterium | reverse complement strand
ATATCCGCTATCAGCGCAGCATCACGCAATGCAATCCTCTATATGCAGTTTAAATACCTTACCGGCACATCGGGCACCTTCCGGATCGACGGCCTGACGTATTACGAGTAGACAAGCCCCTCAGGGAGACGGCTCATCCTACGCTAACCCGCCCACTCTACCCATCGCTCGAGCAAATAAAACGGGAGAGACAAAATTTCATATGAATGTTTATCATAGTGATATGTTTCCATCCCCCATCCTGCCCAACTTATCCTCATTGGCATAATCCCTTTCCCACCTTCTTTCATCATGCTAAAGAGCGATTTCATCTCTCTTGTTTCTCCGGATTTTACCTCCATCGCCACTAATCGTCCCCCATGTTGAATCACAAAGTCTACTTCAGCACTCCCTACATCTCTATTTCTTGACCAATAATACACATCTGTTTTTTTTCGTACTCCTCCCGCGACGAGTGTTTGTCCGACGATCTGTTCCATGAGTCTGCCCTGATAACTCCCTTTAAATAGTGTTTCGTGTGATGTATTTGCCAAATTTACCAACCCTATGTCCAGCCAGATCATCTTTTTTGCCCGTTTTGGTTTTGAAAATATTGGTATCGTTGTGGTATTGATAGATTTCACTTGAGTCAGAAGCATAATTTTTTCCACTGTGTCTACCGCTTCACCAATCTCCCTTCCTCTGTAGCCACTCTCTCCCATATTCTCATACTTAAACAAACCGCCAGCGAGTTTCGGCGCCATCGTCATAACCAGCTCTAAATATTTCTTTTCCGCTTCACGGGCATAGTTACCAATATCATCTCGATACGCGCTTTGTACGCGTTCTTGGATTTCCTTCACCACATTCATTCCTAGTCCATCGACACTCCCTGCCACGGCTTCAGGTAAACCCCCCACGAGCATATATTCCAAAAATAGTTTTTTGAGTGTTTCGCCTCCGATTATGTGCTCACCTATTTTTAATGTCTCGGCATAATTCCTCCACGGTGACTCACCTCTCGCCGTCAGGTATTCAAAAAATGTCAAAGGGTACAAATACATATATTCCACCCTCCCCACCGGCACGCTCCATTTGCCTTCCATCTTTGCTTCCAATAGTGATCCCGCTACGATCACATGAAGTCCAGGTCGATGTTCGGCAAAAAATCTCAACAATTCCAAAATATTGGGCGATTCTTGCACTTCATCGATAAACAATAATGTTTGTCGGTCTATGAGTCTTTTTTTCAAAAATAACTCTACGCGGGTAGAAAAATCAGTCACGCTCTGTACCCCATCAAACCATTCTCGCTGTTCCTTCTGTTCCAAATTAATCTCCACGAGCTGCTCAAAATTCTCTTCTCCAAACTTTCTCACTACGCTTGTTTTTCCCACCTGACGCGCCCCACGCAAGATCAGCACCTTGCGTATAGGACTATCCTTCCACTTTTTTAACTCTTTTTCGAGATCTCGTTCGAACATAGTACCAGCTTACAACATATTTATCCTATTTCAAGTACCAGTTTAAGACATAATCATCAACTGCTCAAACTTTCACCCCCGGAGGCACCTGCCGTCCGGCGTAAAACCCTCCAGACCTACACCGCGACGGATTCCAATGATTCCGACGCCAGTGTGCATTAAAGATTCGGAACTATTCGTATTTACAATCTGTGCTTGACAACTCCAAATTATCATGTAATATGGAGTTATGTACTCCAGAAACATACAATTACCAACGGATAAAAGTTTTTTCCTCTTTGGCCCACGAGCAACCGGTAAAACCAGCCTGATCAAATTCCGCTATCCAGACGCTCTTTACCTTGATCTTCTCGATTTCCAGTTATACCAAAAACTTCTGTCTGATCCGAGCCGTCTACGAGAAATGATCCCATCTGGATTTGATAACTATATCGTTATCGACGAAGTCCAACGGGTCCCAGAACTCCTCAATGAAGTCCATCGGGCAATAGAAAGTCCAGCTCATCATCGTTTTATTCTCACAGGCAGTAGCGCGAGGAAATTGCGCCGTCAAGGAACGAATCTATTAGCTGGTCGCGCACTCACCTACCACCTTCATCCTCTTTCGGCCGACGAAATGGCAGATGACTTTGACATCAAAGACGCGCTTACCCATGGAAGTCTCCCTGCTATCTTTCAAGAAACAGACAAAGAAAAATATCTTCATTCTTATGTGGAAACGTATCTCCGGGAAGAAATTATGCAAGAGGGGTTAACCCGCAATTTGTCTGGTTTCTCAAGATTTTTGGAGATAGCGAGTTTTTCCGTCGGAACACCTGTCAATACTTCTGCTATTGCCCGAGATGCAATGATTGGGCGCAAAGTTGTCGAAAATTATTTTTCCATCCTCCAAGACCTCATGCTCGGTTATTTCCTCCCTATTTTTACCCGCCGCGCCAAAAGAAAGCTTGTTGCTCATCCAAAATTTTATTTTTTTGATACAGGAGTGTACCAGACTCTTCGGCCAAAAGGCCTCATTGACAGTTCTTCGGAAATTGGTGGTCATGCGTTGGAAAATTTATTTTTCCAAAATCTACTTGCTCTCAATAATTCTCTCGCTTGGAACTATGACTTTTCTTACCATCAAACCGTAGGCGGAAGTGAAGTAGATTTTATTGCGTACGGTCCCAATGGTTTTTTTGCTTTTGAAATTAAACATTCATCCTCTTTTTCTCCTGCATTTCTCCGTGGACTCACTGCTTTCGGCAAAGACTATCCAGAAGCCAAATTATATTTAATTTATATGGGAGCGGAAAAACTGTATATTGGCAATATCACTGTTCTTCCCCTGACCTATGCACTCCGCCATCTTTCCGATTTGCTGTCCTACCCCCACTCACCCTAATTTCATCCCCATCCCACCCAACCTACCCGCATTGAGCATGTTCTTACCGCTCTATCCTACCCATACGGCATCATCTGACAATCTCCGCCCAGACGAGTACCCCCGGTGGCACCTGCCGTCCGCCGTAAAACCCTCAGAGACCTATACCGCAACGGACTCCAATGATTCCGACGCGAGTGTGCATTAAACTTCCTAGAACAATCCCTGTTCTCCGTTATCCGCCCATATGCATTTCCTGTTCAACGCGTTCGGCCCGGATGTCTTTTATCTGGGAAGAGTATATAATCAAGCCATGACTCAAGGGGAAGTGGTAGCTTTTTGGAAACAATCATCTGATAAGGATTGGGAATTTTCCCATGAAATCTATGGTGGTGGAAAAAGGTACGATTATGCTTTATTTTTCGTGCATTTATCACTCGAAAAATTGCTCAAAGCTATTCATTATCATCGTAAAGACAGTCATCCGTTAGCCATTCATGATCTGGTGGAGTTGTCCAAGAGGGCAGAAATTGAGATGTCTGAATCTCAATTGGCCGATCTCAAGGAAATATCCTCATTTAATATCTCGGCGCGTTACGATGATTACAAGAAAAATTTTTATAAAAAAGCCAATAAAGAATATGCAGACGTGTGGTTTCAAAAGGCGACGGGTATTCGAACATTACTCACTCCATATCTTGCCTTAT
>CAYHFH010000111.1:0-3556 GCA_964355865.1 uncultured Gammaproteobacteria bacterium | reverse complement strand
CATCTTATGTTTTTTTTGTGGCATAACGGTAATAGATAAGGAGACTTAAAAAAAGAATCACTGAAGTAATGATATTGACGTATGTTATCTCAAAGAGAGATGCATGATAAAGAGCTATAAATACGTATTGTAAAATCGCGACGATCATGGTGATCACCCATATCTTCGTCGCTCCCATGGCAAGAAGCGTCGTGAGCAGCAGAGTAGCCAACGTATAAAATGTGACAAATATCCCAAACCAACCAAGATACGGTGCGGCTCCGGCAAATGCCGGCCCCAGAGGGAATACAACCATTGAAGGAAAAAGAAAATAGGCCACCGTAATCATGCAGGACATAGATCCTACGGCTACAAGTCCCACTTTGACGGATCGCCCAAAATCCGCTTGTAATTCCTTCCGCTGGGCGACCAACGGAAACAATACGTATCCGACTGCCGATGATGCATAAAATATAATTTTACCTAACACGGAAAGTGACGCATAAATTCCGGCATCATAACTCGTAAAATAATGCTTAACCAATAATACATCTTGACTGTTGAGCACCGTTAAACCAAGTGTTGTCAAAAGCACGGGGACGCCATAACTCAACGCATCCTTCTTACTTATCGTCAACTTTTTGGCTTTAGTATGAAAAAGGAAGCGTAAAGGGAAAAAATAGACTGCATACGAACCGATATTTGTGATGATATTAGCAATGAGTGTCCACCCGACGCCAAAAAATGCTCCGATTATTCCCGAGATCAACCGCAACAACATGCCGATATTCGAGACCAGTGTAAGCGGCATAAACTGCTGAAAACCCTGCAGCGCAGCTCCACCTGGCACAGTCATCGTTGACGTTGCAAAAATAACATATATCAGGAAAAAATATACATAGGAATCAATCTGTAAATAGGCAGAGAAAAAAGGAACAAAAGGAAATAACACTATGATTCCAACGACAGAGGCTATAGTTATTTTTTTCGTTGCCATCCAAAAAAGCGTGTTTGCCTGACCATAATCATTTCTCGCTTTGTACACCGAAAAAAACTTAAGAAGTGATATCTGCACCACACTAGTGAAAACATTAAGAATGTAAAAAATCGCAAACAGCGAAGATAATTCGGAATATTTTTCCGGACCAAGAATACGGCCTACAAATAAATGATATAACCAGCCGCTGAAATTGGCAGTAGTGGATCCCACAAAAACAAGCGCGCTATTTTTGAATAAATGATGCGATGTAACTGCGAAAAATAACGTTTTAATTCTCTTTTGCATAGAGTATTTAATTAGATTCTGTTATTGCAGAAATTTTTTCAAAATAATTTTGCGCATTAATTATCTCACGACGACTGGGAAGTGGAAAAATATTTTTTACGTTCCCATGAGTAGTTTTTATCTCTACGGCTTTATAGTTCTTTTTATAATCCTCCACTATGAGATCAACTTCTTTACCACCATATTCGCGATAAAAATATAAAGAAAGTTTAGCTCTATTGTTTTTCCGTTGCTTCTCGATTTCAGACACGATAAAGTTTTCAAAAACTCCTCCCTTGTCCGGACGAAGTTCTAAATCTCGAAAATCTTTTACGAGTATGTTCCGGATCCCTAAATCATAAAAATATAATTTTCTATTGTCAGACACGGCTTTTCGTACATTTGTTCTAAACGATGGAAGCGGAATTAATATATAGTTTTTGATAAAAATCTCAATATAATTTGAGACGGTAATCTGGTTCGCATTGAGGCTTATTGCAATTTCACGGATTGATACTTCCGATCCGAGCTGCAATGCAATCTTTGTGAGAATATCGCGAGCGAGCTTTTCGTTTTTGAGATCATAAATTTCTATGACATCTTTTAAGACATATGTATCCAAAATTTTTTCTAATAGATCAATCTTACCTGCCTCCGATAGCTTTTTTTGTACATATATTTCAGGATACGCACCAAAGATTTGCAGCTTAGCTTGAAGCTCTTTAAAAAATCTTTCCTTTTCGTACGAAACGAGAGAGGTATTATCGGCAATTTCTTCTATCGACAGCGGCAGGCAATAGGTCTCTATAAATCGCCCAGCCATCGTATCAAATTTCTGATTAGCTTTTTGCCGAAGTTCACTTGAGCCGGTAGCTATCACCTTGACGTTAAAGTCGTCATAGAGAAGTTTTAGCGCTACAGTTGACTCAGGAAAATTTTGCACCTCGTCAATGAGAATGACTTTATGCGTGGATACAAGCTTCTCAAGAATCTCGCGTTTCGGCAGAAATAATTCGCGGTCGGACTGATAATCAAAATTAAAAAACGGAACATTTAACTCTTTTGAGAGTCGTTTTAACAAGGTTGTTTTCCCTGAACGGCGAGGACCCCAAATGAAGAGTGTTTTGTATGACTGTCCCTGTAAATATTCATCTACCTGAACGTCAATTGATCTTTTTAATAACATACTCGTATTTTCACTATATCATTTTAATACTAATTTGCATAGTGTCAATATGCAATTTAATACCATTTTGCCGTTGGTAAAGTCATAATTATTAAACAAATCTTTGATAGAGAAGCGTACCGAGAGCAACTATTCCATCCCGCCACGTCAGTTTTTTCCCTTCGGAGAACTTACGGCCGAAATAGGAAATGGGCACTTCATAGATCTGATGGCCGAATTTGAGTACTTTGGCGGTAAACTCCGGCTCAAAGTCAAACCGTCGGGCTTGGATAAATATCCCGTCCAGGACAGTACGTCGAAACACTTTATATCCCGTTTCCATGTCCGTAATATTCGTATTGTAAAGGATGTTCGTCACCCAAGTCACAAACTTATTGCCAAGCGCATAGAGATACATGGTCGAAAGATGAGGACCAAGAAATCGCGATCCGTACACTACCGTCACCCGTGCATTGGAAAATGGCTCAAGAAGCTTGGGGTAATCTGCAGGACTATATTCTAAATCCGCATCCTGAATGAGGATTAACTGCCCTGTCGCCTGTTTTATGCCTACGGCAATAGCAGCCCCTTTCCCCTGATTTTTCGATTGAACGAGAAGCGTAATGTTCTTTTTCCATGAGGCAAGGATACCCCCCGTTTTATCTGTCGATCCGTCATTCACAACTATGACCTGCTTTTTCCAGCCCTCCAAGCGGACGGCAAAGACACGCTTAAGCACTTCATCAATGGATGCTTCTTCGTTATAGACCGGGATGATGATAGATAATTGCTGCATGAAAATAATACTATCACGCCAAAGCGTGCTTATAAGACGCTATCGTTTCGCAAGCAGCGCGTTGCCAGGAAAACTGTTGGCCCCATACGCTCTGCTTGCCAATGCTATCTTTACGATCTCGGACAGACATCGTAAGAGCGTCGATAAGACCGCGGGCGATATCATCAGGATTATAGGGCTCTACCACCGCGGCCGGGCCCGCAATTTCGACGAGGCTTCCGCCGCCTGTTGTCACGACCACCGTCCCACAGGACATCGCTTCCAATACCGGCAGTCCGAATCCTTCATAAAACGAGGGTTGGATATAGACTGATGCAAGATTATATAAGGCAACTAAATCTTCCAAAGCCAG
>CAYHFH010000110.1:0-3583 GCA_964355865.1 uncultured Gammaproteobacteria bacterium | reverse complement strand
TACATTCAGACGGCGCTGAGGTCGGCACATCGAGATTCTCGTGCCGTCAAGGTCCGGACCTCTACCTCTTCATAGCATCCATTTTGCCAAGGCCGTGACGACACTTCGAATCGATATGCCTCCCCGCGCTAATATTGAAATCAAATGCATTGAGGCAAAACTTCAGTGCTCCGGAAAAATACTCACCCTCACGTCTATCGCTTATGCATTCGTTCGTTGATAGCAGAGTATTACAGACGTATACCACTCACGATTAAAATCATTCGAGTATCCACCCATCTAAACCGCTTTGCGGCGCCAATGGCTTGCAAACCGGCGTAAGATGGGTGTACAATCCTTGCGATACGGTCTCTCTCATTATTATTGAGGGGAAAAGTTGTACGATCTGAGAATATAATCGCGCAGAGTTTGTTACTTCGGAGGGGGGTTGATAGTTGGGCAGGCTGTCAACTTCCCATCGAGCGAATGAACGATGCGCGATTTTTTTAGTTCCCACTCGTGGCATCAAAGCGTTTTTTGGATTCCTCGAGAGTTTTGAGTTTGGCGGCGATAGTCGCTTGTTCTACGCGGTTAAGCGAAACACTCAGTCCTGATTTGTATGATTTTTTGGCCTGATCAAATCGCCCGGCTGCCGCTTCGACATCCCCTTTGAGGATGAATGAAAATGATGCGGGCGCGAACCACGATGTGATGCGGTTGGTAAACTGCAGGGCCTTCGTGAGCTGATTGTACTTGAACAGCTGCCGGACAAGACGCTGGTAGCACGTCGCCGACGGATCATGGTCGTCGCAGTAATGCGTGAGTTCTTCGAGTTTCGTTCGGGCCGCAGGTGTCTGATTAGACCCCCAGAGCCAGATGACCTCGAGCGCACGGCGGTTAAAAGAATCCGGAAGCATGACCGCGGCTTTTTTGAGTTGTGCTTCTGCGGTATCGGAGATGGTAGGCTTTTCTTTGAGCGCTTTTTCCAGATCTAACAAAGGGTTTAGGAGGGTGAACACGGGAATCTGTTTCATTTGGGCGACGGAGGCATCGACGAACACGAGGAAATGATCGTCAAAATAGGAAAGAGCCCATCCGGGGTCGGTTGAAAGATATTTGTAGATTTCTACCACATCGTCGGCGGATGTAGGGAGGGGCAACACAAAGGCTTGGATCGTAAATTTGGCGATATCTGCTTTGATCGTGCCCAGATCGTTGCCGATTTTAATATAGTGGTCGTAGAGCCCATCGCTATAGATGCGGTCATGGAGGGCGCCATCCATGTATGCGCGTTTGACGCCGTAAAGTTTCCAGACGAGAAAACTGCCGGATCCGTATTCCGTGAAGATGTTGCCGTCGAGGTTGAAGCTGGCGAGCTGGGAAAGGGGAGCATCCGGAAATTTTTCTCTGGAATAGGTGAGGCTAAAGACGCGGGTGTTGACGCCGTTACTGTAGCCGAACCGGAAGAAATAGACACTTATCCCAACCAAGAGAATGAGGATGATGGGGAGGACTTTGCGGAAGATTTTTTGCAAACTCGATGAAGCGACGATGAGCGTATCGCCGACGAGAAAGAGTAGCCCGAGATAGTAAAACATGATGCCCCGCGCGCTCGTGAGGGCATAGATAAAAAAGACCGTGGTCGAAAGAAGGAAAAATCGGGTCCGTGGCGTGCGGATCACCCCAAGGGCGATGAGCGTGACGAGGGCGGCAAACACCAGGATGGAAAGGAGAAACCAGAGGGCGAGCGGTTGATGGATGATCGCGGGATGAAACGGGGAAAACCATTCAAAAATATTCTTACGGGACGGATTGGGAGAGAAAAAGTCTCCCCAGAGGAGACTATAGTAGGTAATACCTAAGGGTGATAGGACGTTGCATACAACGATACCAATGAGCGCTCCTGTTTCTTTCCAAGATTTTTTGCCCAAAAATCAGTGGGCGCCGACCATCATCATGCCGAAGAGCGAACTGGGCTGGAGATTGGTCCAGAGGATTTGCAGTGGGATAAGACCCAGGTACGTGCGATAGGCGTTCGTATCAGGTTTTATATTTGAGAGGATTGCGTAGAAGATTGAGACAAAGAGCAGAGAATACAAAAAAGAACGCGGCATAAACCAGAAACTACTGGCAATGATGACAAGAGATAAAAAGATGAGAAATATAGGGATATTTCCTTTCCGGCGCCAAATCCAGAGAAGGGGAATCATGTAGGCGAGGGAAATAAGGCCCCAGGAGTAGCCAAGAATGCCGGCAAATCCGCCCGCGGCATGGACCCGCCATAAAAAATGAGGGCTGACCCCATGCGGTCATAAGCCCAGGTTTTAAATGGTCCGGTAAAAAGAAATATTTCCGATGTGGGAATTGCTTTATGTTCCCAAAAGTAACCGCCGTAGGCAATGTTAGAGAAAATATCCTCGGCCTCGATGGGATAGAAGGTGAGGGATGCGATGAAGAGGGAGACAACTACAATGCACAGAAAAAGAGGCAGGTATCGTTTTACATGATTCATGTATAAAAAGTATAGCGGGTTTATGGGGTTTAAAACAATCCTCGGGAATATACGAGAGGGATAAGGGGGATTAGGAGGAATTAGGAGAAGGTAGGAGAGAATAGGAGGGGAGGAGTGACCCTGATCATCAATGCACACTCGCGTCACTGTCATTGGAATCAGTGGCTGTATAGGTCTGGAGGTTTTTGCGGCGGGTGTAGGTGCCTCAGCGGGAGGAAGCTTGGGCGGTGATGGTTGTGGAAGCCGGGTAGCCATCTCCATCGCGATCGACCATCCACTGGTTGGTTCGCCTTATGTACGTGATGATTTTTTCGGAGACGATTTCCGAAAAAAGGCAACATACATCAAGAGAAAAATGATGAGTAGCAACGCATACATGACCGATATGTTGTTGGCGATTGTCGTAAAGTTCATGACTGACTTTGCACCTCCTCCCGCAAACTCTTGGCAATAAAAAGAGAAGTAATGCCAAGAAAAAAACGAAATAGCAGTTCCCATCCAGTTTTGAGTGTTCCCAACTGTGGTTCGATAAACACTACAGCAAACCATCCCGCGGCAAGATTGACAAAAAGTTCTGAAACTATCTCAAACCACACGATCGAGATGTTCATTGTGAACGTACTGTATCAAAATAATCATAGGGTTGCAACCGAGGATGAGAGGTATTTTTTAGGAAAGTCAATGCACACTCGCATCGCTGTCATTAGAATCAGTGGCGGTGTAGGTATGGAGGAATCTTATAGTATCTGAATACCGTGAGTTTTGATTTCGTGCACTAACAGATTGTATTTATCGTCAAAATCTGCAGGGTTAAATGCCACGGGCTCAATTCTGCTGTCCACTTTTAATGTTTCGCGGCGCAAATTCATTTCTTCATCAAAATAATCTTTTCCAAAAACCGGAGATACGATACATACATCAATATCGCTTCCGTCATGAATAAATCCTTTTGCAAACGAACCAAACAAGTAAGCAGATTGCACTGGATACCTGTCGGATATTAATGCTAAATATTTTTTTACTAGTGTTGTTGCATCGGCTTGACTCATAAGGCAAGATATGGAGTAGATCGGAAGAGCGTCGTGTAGGGAA
>CAYHFH010000109.1:0-3635 GCA_964355865.1 uncultured Gammaproteobacteria bacterium | reverse complement strand
ATTTTTCCCTTCGCTGCGGGAGGTCGTTCAGTACCATTATTGATTAGGCAAGACTCATGCTTGACAAAGCAATGTAATTTTCGATACACTTCTTGCACTCGACAGCGCTAGGAATAGCGCTGTCATATTGAATTATGGACCTACATCATAGAATGATGCTTACCAAAGACGGCCTCGATGAACTCAAAGTCGAGCACGAGGCACTCGTGAATACGAAACGTCCCATGGCTGTGACGCGGCTTTCTGACGCCCGTAGTCTCGGAGATCTTTCCGAAAATAGTGAATATGCGGCAGCCAAGCAGGATTTGGCGTTCATTGACGGCAGGATTGCCGAGCTTGAGGATATTCTCCATAGCGCCAAAGTCGTGACGAGTCATAGCAAGGCGCAAGTCGATGTAGGATGCAAAGTGACCCTTCACGTTAATGGGAAAAAAGATATGTTCACGGTCGTTGGCGAATGGGAAGCGGATCCCAAGGAAAAGAAAATATCCCACGAGTCTCCGTTGGGGAAAGCCCTTATGGGTAAAAAACCCGGAGACAGTGTGGAAGTAGAGGCACCGGCGGGAAAAATCCTCTACAAGATAGTCCACATAGAATAAACAGTATTACATAATTTAAAAAATCCGGCGGACGCCGGATTTTTTTGATAAGATAGGAATATGTTTTGGTCAGACAAAATAGCAAAACAAATTATAGAGTCCGGAATCCACCGGCCATTTTGGGTGGATGACATGTTTACGCCGTCGGGGTTTGCCCACATTGGTTCGCTTCGTGGTCCTTTGGTTCATGACATGGTTTACCGGGCCTTGGGGCACGCGCATGCACCGGTCACGTTTACCTACATATTTAATGATTTTGACCCAATAGACGGACTGCCTCCGGAGCTTGCATCGTTATCAGACCAACTTGGTAAGCCACTGCGAACAGCGCGGTCTCCGGAAAAAGGGTATGAGAGTTTCGCCGAATATTTTACAAAAGATTTTCAACAGGTGCTCAAGAGCATGGGAGTGATGGCGAGGTATCTTTCGTCCTGGGATATGTATCGGGAGGGCAAGTTTAACGGGGTTATCCGGGAAGCATTGGACAATTCAGATACCATTCAGGGCATATATCAACGCGTAAGCGGTAGCAAAAAACGGGAAAAAGGTTGGATGCCTCTTCAAGTGGTCTGTGAGAAGTGCGGAAAGCTGGGCACGACCCGGGTTCATGCGTGGGATGGGAGTTTGGTCGCTTATACCTGCGAGCCAACTATGGTTACCTGGGCCAAGGGGTGTGGATATACAGGAAAAATCAGTCCGTTTGATGGCAACGGAAAGCTTCCGTGGAAAGTGGATTGGCCGGCACATTGGAAAGTGCTTGGGGTAACGATTGAAGGAGCCGGAAAAGATCATTCTTCAGCTGGCGGTTCGCGCGACATTGCCAAAGCACTTTGTGAAGAAGTATTTCATATTGCAAACCCCTATAATTTGCCGTATGAGTTTATCCTCATTGGGGGTAAAAAAATGTCTTCATCAAAAGGATTGGGGCTCAAAGCGAGGGACCTAACCAAACTTTTGCCTCCATCAGTCGGGCGGTTTCTTTTCACGAGAACAGATTACCACCGCGCAATAGAGTTTGATCCCGTGGGTACCATGGCAATTCCGGATCTCTTCGATGAATATGACCGTTGTTGGCAGGCGTATAACGAAGAGGGGGATGAAGAATTATCCCATGCGTTTGAGTATGCGCAAACCGGAGCGATATCCGCACGAATTCCCGGACTATTTATACCAAGATTTCGGGATATAGCCAATTACCGGCAGCTTCCTAACATTGACCTCCAGGGTAAGTTGGAAGCAGCAAAAGGATCACCATTGACCAGACTTGAACAAGAGATTCTCGGTGACCGTTTAACGTATACAGCTGTATGGTTAAGTAATTACGCACCGGATGAATATCGATATCAAATTTCTCTGAAACGATATGATGAAATTCAAATATCTGAGGAACAATGGAAGTTCCTCAACGATCTTTCCATGATTTGGCCTACGATGAAAGATCCTGAAACGTTACAGTCAGAAATTTTTCGTTTGGCGAAAACAATCAAGATAGATCATAATCGGGCGTTTCATGCGCTCTATATGGTTACGCTTGATAAACCTCACGGACCGCGGGCTGGGTGGTTACTTAAAAAATTTCCTCCTGACGTGATGGTAGCCCGTCTGACACTCAACAAGCAGCTGACAGCATCTCCACAAAAGTCTACTGTCACCATTATTCATAAACCTGAATTATTTACTATTGATGCGATGGTGAAAAAACGGTACGCGTCGGTAAGCATAGGCATTGCGCTTATTCGCGGTGTAGAGATACAGAAGGTCAATAATCAGTTGGAAACCGAGAAAAATGAATTTTTAACAACTCTTGTGGGACTCACGACGGAACAATTGGGCTTATATCCTGAAATCACCAGTTATAGGAAGTTATATAAGGAGATGGGGATCGATTGGCATTCGCGGCGTCCTTCTCCGGAGGCCCTCTTGCGTCGGGTAGCATTGGGGAAAGGATTGTACTCTATAAATACGTGTGTTGATGCATACAATCTGGTGGTTATGAAACACCGGATATCGGTCGGTGCATTTGATTACGATACCGTCAAGTTTCCGACCGTACTCCGATATGCGGGAGAAGGAGACGAAATTTTACTGCTTGGAGATAGCGAGGCGACCAAATACACAGCCAAAGAACTTGCATATTATGATCAGGATGGCGGCTATAACATTGATTTTAACTTTCGTGATGCCCAGCGCACCATGGTGACGGAAAAAACACAAAATGTTTGGATAAATGTTGACGGGATTTACGATATCACGCCCGAGCAGGTAGAGAAAAGTCTTCAGGAATCCGTCGAAAAGATTGTGGCATATTGTGGCGGCACAGTTGATTTTATGGGAGTTGTGATATGACCAGAGATCAGGCTATTGAAATTCTTCACGCTCATATGCAGAATGCTAATCTGCGCCGGCATTGTTATGCTGTGGGGTTTGCGCTTCGCGCTCTGGCAGAGAGACTTGGGGGCAATCCGGATGAATGGGAAATATTAGGCATTCTCCATGATGCAGATTGGGAAGAGACGAAAAACACACCAGAAAAACATACGATACAAACGCTTGAGTGGTTGAAGGAATTGGGAATTAGAGAAGGGCCGCTTGTCCACGCGTTTATGTCTCACAACAACAAACTCACAGGGTTAAGAGAGCTTGAGGGGAATATGGATTGGGCGCTGGAGACGGTTGATGAGCTTACAGGATTTATCGTGGCCGTCACCCTCGTTCGTCCCGAGAAAAGACTTGAAGCCGTTTCCGTTGAATCGGTACTCAAGAAATGGAAAACCAAAGAGTTTGCAAAAGCTGTCGACCGTTCCCAAATCACCCAGTGCGAGGAGAAATTAGGGATCCCTCTCAATGAATTCATCCAAATTACTCTTACAGCAATGCAAGAGCATCATGTAGAATTGGGACTCTAATGAATACGCTGCTCATAGCTACCACGAATCCAGGTAAATTAAACGAGATAAAGAATTTTCTTGGAGATTTACCGATAAAACTTGTTAGCCTCATGGATGTTGGTATTACTGACGCGGTGGAAGAGACTGG
>CAYHFH010000108.1:0-3663 GCA_964355865.1 uncultured Gammaproteobacteria bacterium | reverse complement strand
GGATCTAAATAGATTTGGTATCTTTGCATTATATACACCATAGCAGGTGGTGTATATCTTGTCAAGAACCTTATTTACCGTTTTTTCAGCATGAGTTCAAGGGAGAGGAGGGAGGCGGCCAGAAGAAGGGGGTAAATGATTTCCCGAAGACCCATGAATCGGAGAACGAGGAGGATGAGGAGCCCTCCCGTGATGAGGATGATATGTCGTACATTATTTAGGAAGTAGAGGAGGACGCTCGTGATGATCGTGGCAATGAAAGTAAATAATATTACAATCTTCTGCCATGAGTCAGGGGTATACGTATTGACAAACCACGCTAAACCGCTTATGCCGGATATGCCGATGATGAGAAACCAGACGGAATGCTGTGGACGATACATAGAATACATTGTAGACGTTTGTAAGCCGGTGATACAATGATTCGGCTATGCAAATAGACTTTGTTGTATTAATTGTTGTTGTCATTACCGGATTTTGTATTTTGGCGTGGCTCGTGAAGCGAGAGCTTGGTAATAAGAAGGAAGATACGACGCTTACCGAGTGGCTGAGGAGCATGCAGTCATCAATTGAGCACACCAACACGGATGTAACAAAAGTACTTCAGGAAAATACCAGACAATTTAATACCCGTCTTGATACTGCTACTAACGTTATTGGAGATTTAAAAAAAAGCTTGGGAGAAATGAGCGAGGTGGGCCGTGGCATCCGAAGCCTCCAGGAATTTCTTCAATCCCCGAAGCTTCGCGGCAACATCGGCGAGCAAGTCCTCACGGATATGATCGGGCAGACATTCCCGAAAAACTCGTTTCATCTGCAGTATTCCTTCAAGTCCGGCATGAAAGTCGATGCGGTACTTAAAACTGACGCCGGGCTTCTGTGTATCGATTCCAAGTTTCCGATGGAAAATTTCAGCCTTATGCATAAAGGCGAGACAGAAGAAATCCGCGCACGTGCCAAACGCGAATTTGTGGCAGACGTCAAAAAACATGTGGGGGATATATCCAAAAAATACATCCTGCCGGAGGAAGGCACGATGGATTTTGCGCTCATGTATATTCCATCCGAATCCGTCTACTACGAGATTGCCAACATGGAGGAGCTTATGGGATACGCCCGGAAACTGCGCGTCTATCCCGTCTCTCCCAATACGCTCTATGCGCATCTGCAAGTATTGCTTTTGAGTTTTCAGGGCAAAGATTTGGAGCAGAAATCAAAACAAGTGTTCCAACTCCTTCGTGCAATCCAGAAGGATTACGGGAAAGTCGAAGAAAATCTCGGCGTCTTGGGCCGCCACATCACAAACGCCAATAACACCATGAGTTCCGTCTCGTCAGCATTTGGCCTCCTGGGGCAAAAACTTTCACAGACCAAAACGCTTGGTGATGGTCAAAGCGGTGAATTGGAATCTTGACAAATGTTATATAAAGTTTATATAATGCTTGTATATGGACACACAAATGATCAATTTTTCTATCCCTACTGCACTTCTGCGCCAGATGGATCGCCTCGCGGAAGAAGAATCCCGTAATAGGAGCGAGTTTCTGAGAGAAGCAGTTCGTCAATATATGCAAGAACGGGAAGATCGAAAGAGGGACTTTTCTTTGATGCGAAAAAGCGCTGAACGTATCAACATGACGGAGGAAGAGGCTTATGCATACGTAGAAAAAATTCGAAATTCGCTTCCGATGAACCGGAAAAAATTCCCATGAGGGTAGTGATCGATGCAAATGTTGTCATAAGCTTTTTGCTTTCTAAGGGAGATACCGTCTCCTTTATTTTTGACGAGTGGGAAAAAGAGACATTTGAAGTATTGGTGAGTACTGATATTCTCATAGAATTAGATGAGGTTATTGATCGAGCTACGAGAATGACCAAAGGCGCTATTGGTTCATTGAAGACAGCCGCGATGAAGCGCCGATTACGAAAAAATACAATCAAGGTTTCTGCTGTTTCCAGTGTACACGCTTCAAAAGATGATAAAGACAATCGGTATTTGGCCTGCGCTAAGGATGGGGATGCAGATTTTCTTATCACGGGTGATAAAAAGCACTTGCTTTCGCTTAAAAAATTCGGTACGACGCAGATCATATCGCCGATAGAATTCGTCCAGATATTACAAAAAGTTACATAAAAATAATTTTCATGATTCCCGGATATCTTGTTGAAACAATTACATCGGATGGACTCGAGCTTAAAGGTTTTTGGATGAGTGCTAAAAGTGACGTTGCCGTTTTTCATTCTCACGGGACTGCGGGAGATTTCTATACTCATAAATTTATCGATGTAGAAGCGGAACGATTGGCAAAAGAGGGAATATCTTTTTTGACGGCTAACAATCGCGGTCACGATGTATTTGCAGATATCAGGAAGCACGTTGATGGGAGTGTTGAGTGGACTCAAGTTGGCGGAGGATTTGAAAAATTTGAAGATTGTGTCCTGGATGTAGCTGCATGGCTCGACTTTCTATCAGAACGGGGCATCAAGCGGGTTATCCTCCAGGGGCATAGTTTATCGCAAAAAATTCTGTATTATCAGCACGTCAAACACGATCCGCGAGTGATCGGGCAAATTCATTTATCTCCACAAAATGATGCTGGAGTCATGAAGTCAATCCTCGGGGACGCGAGATATAAAGAAGTTAACGTGATGATTGCCCAAAAGTTGAAAGCGGGGAAAACACGTGAGCTTTTATCGCCGGAGCTTTCTGCGGTCTGTTCGATGGCCGTCCAAGGATACGCCGGTTATTTGACGGAAGACGGCATTGGAAATCTTTCTCCCTACCATAACCCCAGTTCTCCCCATTGGAAAATAATAGAAACGACAGCGGATCCGCTACTCGTCATTTTTGGAAGTACCGACGTCTATATGAAGCCTTCGGTTGCCGAGGCCGCGAAATTATGGAAAGAAAAAGCAATATCTGCAAAAAGTATTTCGGTTGAGCTAATAGAAGGAGCGCCACATAGCTATGTGGGACATGAGGAACAATTGATCGGTGTGGTCCAATTATGGATTAAGAAATTAATAAAATGAATACGAGAAATATATTTATTGTTCATGGAAGCTATGGAAACCCGAAAGAAAATTGGTTCCCTTGGCTCAAGATGGAGTTAGAAAAACTAGGGCATCGCGTGTTTGTTCCGCAATTTCCCGTGCCAAAGGTAAAGGCATCCGGAGGGCATAAGCTAGATGAGTGGATACAAAAATTTCAGGAATATAAAGAATATCTTAACGAAGATACTATACTAGTTTCCCATAGCAAGGGATGTATATTTGCTTACGTATTATTAGAAGAGCTCAGTATCCCTTTACGAGCAGCGTTTTTAGTTGGTCCCTACATCACATGGAAATGGTACCCTCCCGGCTCGAAGGAAATAAATACATTTCAAAAACCATCGTATGATTGGCAAAAAATTCGGCGGGGGGCCAAACATATTGAGATTTTTCAATCGACAAATGATATTACTCCCGTGGAGGAGGGTAAAGATCTCGCAGATAAATTACATGCGACACTTCACGTAGTCAAAAACGCAGGGCATTTTAACGTAGCGACGGATTTGAAGTTTAAAGAGTTTGATTTGTTGTTGGAACATATCAAGCGGGTTATTTGATCAATCTTCTTATCGTCTGCGATAGTCCAAGCGTTTTTTGAGGAGATTTTCC
>CAYHFH010000107.1:0-3681 GCA_964355865.1 uncultured Gammaproteobacteria bacterium | reverse complement strand
GAGCGATGCGCAACATCTCGCAATATATTGCAGCATCTTGCAATATCTTCTAACATCTTCTAATATTTTCTCATGGACTCACTTGCAACCATGCAACGCATAGAAAATATACCGCCCCGCTCATCTCCCTTTCCCCGGCGTGAGGAGATCGTGGCGACGATACGGGGGTATAAGATGGTTTCCTTCGCATTTTTATCCCGGCAATTCCGGCTCGTGCCACCAAGCACGCTTCATTTTGACCTCAGGCAGCTTGCCAAAGCAGGACTCATACAAAAAATGGGTTCCACCCGAGGTGTGGTGTATACTGTGGTAAACAACGCATGAAACAAGCGGATGATTTCAGTTTGCCGGATCAGGAGGGGACTCTCCACAGTTTAAGCCAGTACCATGGTACATGGGTTGTGTTATTTTTTTATCCCAAAGATGACACGCCGGGGTGCACCAAAGAAGCGTGCAATTTCCGGGATTCATTTGCTCAGTTGCAATCATTTGACGCCGTCATACTGGGCGTTTCTAAAGATTCCGTCGTGTCTCATAAAAAGTTTGCAGAGAAATATCATCTCAATTTTCCGATACTCAGTGACGAGAAAAAAGAAGTCATAGAGAAATACAACGCATGGGGAACGAAAAAGTTCATGGGACGGGAATTTGAAGGGACACTGAGGATGACCTATCTCATCAATCCCAACGGGGAGATACAAAAAGTGTATGAGAAGGTCAATCCTCTCCTCCACGCCGGAGAAATCCTTACGGACCTCAAAACATTGACCAACATACCAAAACACCGTGAATAGAGCCGATTTTTCATCCATATTCACGGTATATTGACAAAACACCGTGAATGGAATGGCGTATTCATATTATGAAATCACATATCGTATTTGCTCAGCGTCTGGTGACTCTCATGGATACCAAATTTAATTTTTTTGGTATCCGGTTTGGGATAGATCCGATCCTGGATGTCTTGCCGGGGTTTGGAAGCATGATCGGGGCGGGTATGTCCTGTTATCTTTTTTGGATCGCCTACCAACTAAAAGTTCCGTCTCGGATTTATTGGACGATGGGTTGGCATATCTTGTTGGACTATCTCCTGGGGCTCCTCCCGTTTATCGGAATCGTTGCGGATCTTTTTTACCGGTCAAATGCAAAAAATCTTGCACTTTTGTATCCATTCATCGATATGGACGTTCTGGAGGGGATAGTGGTAGAGCCATAATGTAACGAAATTTATTTCGTGGTGGTTGGAGTATCCTTTGAGTAAGTATATGGATGGCACAATTCACATTTCCATTCGGGTGAGGAAATATTTTTGGAAAGAGTTTGTATATGACGCGTGTTCTGTGCTGTACGTTGCCTATCTCAATGCTGATAAGGTATCGAAAAGAATTTTCAATGTTTCTATTTTCAACATTTGTCGTCGGACGTATACCACGTTGGTGAAGTTTTTCGAATCAATGAATGTTGTATATAAAAATTCAATTCTGGTAATTTTGCTCGTCATGTTTGGTATAGGTGGATTGGTGTATACGATTAGTATCCCCATCGTTCTTTTCTTAGCCGCCACAGGAAGGATACAGTAACGAATATAAATCATATTTTGAGCATGAGGCGTGTCCCTACAAGAAGGTGGAGTATGCTTTGACTCATTAAGTATTTATTTGGTTATGGATGCTACAAAAATCGCTCTGTTTAAAGGCAAAAAGATCAGAAAAACGATATATAACAATGAATGGTGGTTTTCGGTGGTTGACGTCATTGAAGCAGTAACTGGTTCAGACCGGCCAAGAAAATATTGGAGTGATCTAAAGAAAAAGCTTATTATAGAAGGATATTCTGAAGTGTCCGAAAAAATCGGACAGTTGAAACTAAAAGCATCGGATGGAAAAATCCGAGAGACTGACTGTGTTGATACCGAGACATTATTTCGTCTCGTCCAATCCATACCATCCCCAAAAGCAGAGCCTTTTAAACGATGGCTAGCCCGCGTGGGATACGAGCGGGTGCAGGAGATAGAAAACCCGGAGTTAGGCACCAAGAGAACTCGAATGCTCTACAAGCTAAAAGGGTATTCAGACGATTGGATAGAGAAACGGATGCGTGGGATTGCGATTCGGGAAGAGTTGACCGACCAGTGGCAGAAGCGTGGAGCAAGAGAAGACAGAGATTATGAAATACTGACTGCGGAAATTTCCAAAGCCACGTTTGGGGTCACGCCGAGTGAGTATAAAAAATTGAAAGGTCTGCGACGCGAGAATTTACGTGACCACATGGATGATTTTGAATTGATTTTTAACATGTTGGGCGAACGCGCTACGACGGAAATTCACCGAAACGAAGATTCTAGAGGCGTGCCCAAGTTAAAAGCAGATGCCAAAGCCGGAGGCGATATAGCCGGAGGAGCAAGAAAAAAGCTCGAGAAACGCCTCGGCCGTTCAGTCGTCTCAAAGAAAAATTTTCTCCATGCACCGGAAGAGAAAAAAAGATTGAAATAAATCTCAATCGAATGTAGAGAAAAAAAGCCCCATCCACGCCATAGGAAGAAAAGGGGAGTAAAATGTGAGTTATACTCACCAATTTCGAGCACGACGGGCGAATAATTTAGCTCATTTCATCTTCCTATTACGTTGAGCAAAAAAATTTATTGAGTGATACCATCGTTTATATGGAATCATACTCTAAATCAGACATTGCATCTTTGGAGGCTATTGGTGTTCAAATGCAGAACGGTGAGGAGGTAGGATTGCCACTTCAATTGAAATTTCTCCATTGGCGTGTAAAGACGTTGTCTGCACAAATGAAAGACGATCCAGTTCTAATTCTTGCTCATGATAGTATCCTGGAGCAAATAAAAGCAATCGATGCCGAAATTATGAATCTCGGTGACCGTGGTGGTCCCATGATAGGGCAAGCCACCTTGCGTGATTCTCGAAATAATCCGTGGTAACCGTGTTTTCCAACTATTGAATGTTGAGTTTGTCCGTATCGGTAGGGGAGTATAATTTGGACAAGCGTATGAAAAAGAAACCCATAAAAAATGACATCGTTATTTATCAAGCGTCTAATGGGGCGATAGAATTGCATGGGGACTTTTCACACGATACGATTTGGGCAACCCAAGCACAGATCGCAGATGCTTTCAGCGTTGACGTGCGCACAGTTAACGAACATATAAAAAATATTTACAATTCACTTGAGCTATTGGAACATTCAACTCTCCGGAATTTCCGGATAGTTCAGAAAGAAGGAGCCCGTAATATAGAACGTGAATTGCAACACTACAACCTTGATGTTATTTTATCAGTTGGCTACAGGGTGAATAGCAAGCGTGCCACATTATTCCGCCAATGGGCTACGAAGACTCTTCGTGCGCATATCGTGGATGGCTATACGATCAATCGTTCCCGTATCGCGAAAAATTATCGTGTGTTCCTCAAGGCTGTAGAACAGGTAAAGAAACTATTGCCTGAATCCAATACCGTTGACGCGCAAAGTGCCATGGAACTCATCACGCTTTTTGCCAGTACCTGGGTATCTCTGGATGCCTATGACACATCGTCATTACCAGCAACAGGCGCGACGCGAAAACAGGTAATACTTACTTCACAGGATTTGGCATCTGTTCTCAATGACCCGTCCCCCTTAAACTAAGACAAGTTTCTAAGATAAAATAGAAACATTTAC
>CAYHFH010000106.1:0-3711 GCA_964355865.1 uncultured Gammaproteobacteria bacterium | reverse complement strand
GACATAAAGATGATTTCAAGCCGATAAGCAATAATTTGTTTACGCACTCACCTGAAAAAACTCTAGGAATCAGAGTTTCGAAACAACGTACAAAATAAACTTCACGATTCAATCGTATACACATCAACCCGACGGGTGGATTAGCTTTAAACCTCTTCTTCACCGTATCTTCGCCCCAACAGGCATCCCTTCAGTGAAAACAAAAAAGCAGTCTAATTTAATTCAAACTCCTCAAATATTGCAGAAGAAATGCCGGGGTCAGGACGATGATTCCCACATCCTCCCGTATTTTTTCAACAAGAAAGTGTTTTATATTGTAAGTCACGAGAAATTTCCCCTTCGCTTGCTTTGCCCCTAATACAATGTGTGCGTCGTTTGTCCACATCAACCCGACGGGTTGAATAGCTTTAAACCTCTTCCTTGCTACCGATACAACTGGCTATGGGTGCCAAATAATTTGAATTCTATGATGATCTCTCCAGACGCAGAACGACCCTCCATATAGAGCGCCCGCCAATCGCCAGTCACGTTAATACTTCGGTATCCTTTATATGAGCCCGTCAGTGCATGGTTGTGAAGGAAAGGGTGAAAAGGTTCAGTCTGAAAAAGCTGAGATCGCTCCAAGAAGGCCAACCGTATATTCTTATTCGCCTTGCGGTATTGCTTACGAAATACTTTATCGTGCCGGATGTCCATTCTGATATCGAGCCTTCGGGTCGTCAAGCCAGGCAATCGAGTCTTTTACGTTGCTAAACGAAGGAGAAACGAATCCCGCCTTGGTATCTTTGTCTGCTTGCTTCAGCGTCCGTTTTGCCCAGGGAGTAAGTTCCAACTGCACATCGTCGGAAAACGCCACGGCGCGCGTCCGGACGAGATTGCGAAGATACGCATTGAGCACGCTGCTCAACGAAAACCCCAAACGCTCAACCACGGCTTGCGCGTTCTTTTTTATTTTCGGATCAGCTTTAAAATTCACCACTGCGGTATTCATATATACGAAGTATATACTTTATATATACCTTGTCAAATCGCGTATCTCGCCAACGTTACCACATCAGTTTCGTCTACCCCAACAACTCCTTCACCATCCTGTAAACATCTCTTCGGTGGCGGATAAGGACGATGGCTATTGTTTCGCCCGCTCTTTTGTAGACGATCCGATAGTTCCCCACTCGTACGCGATAAACGTGGGAGTAGCCGGACAGCTTTTCTTCACCGGCAATCTGTGCATCAGGTAACGAACGAATTTTTTGGGCAACGGCAATCTGATCAAATTTCGGAAGTTTTCGGAGTTCCTTTTCGGCACGGGAAAGGATAGTAATCTTCATATCCCCAAATCGCGGGCTACTGCTTCAAAATCTTTTCCTTTGGAAAAATCAGCCTTAGCAAGGGCTGCAGCATCCAGCTTGTCTTCTAAATAATCCATAAGGCGCTCAAACAAACGCTTGCCCACAACGTACCCGGTCACCGTATTACGGCTCTCGACGGCCACCGGATAATCCACGGCCTGCGCGATGACAGCCGATGGATTCATTTTTAGCTGGGAAATAGTAGTCGTAGTCATGCTCCAATACTATATTCGAACAGGGCATCTGTCAAGACCTGTTAAAAAATCTATTAATTCAGACTCCGTAAATATTGTAGGAGAAATGCCGGAGCGAGGACGATGGTCCCAAAATCTTCCTGTATTTTTTCTGCCCGAAAGTGTTTTAGATTGTACGTCACGAGAAATTTCACTGTTGCTTGATTTGCCCCTAATACAATGTGTGCGTCGTTAGTATCGCGCGTATATTCCGTCATACCCTTGAGATTGCGCTCAAGCTCCCCGATCTTCACAATCTTACACTGTGCTTCAACGAGCTTTTGTAAATCTTTTTGCGGAAGATGTAATACATCTGCCACCCGTTTGAGTTCAGCGAAAGATACATCGGAGATGTACCGATCAATACGTGTATCGCGCATCAAGAGATAGGCTGCTCCTGTTTTGGAAATGAGGGAGGAAATGACGACATCAGAATCAACGAATACTCGGATCGGCATGATAGGTGTTACGCGGATCGGACGGCATTGATAGCTTGCTCCACACGAGAAAGATTTTGCTCATCAGCTGCCTGCGCATCAGACAAATCCGCGTCGAGTCCGTTAAACACAAATGCGATGGAGCGTGCCGGGATCCGGTACACATTGCCGATCTTTTTGGCGATGATCTCCCCGCGGCTTATAAGCCCGTAAATGGTGTTTTTGGAAAGTTGCAGCATCTCAGCCACCTGTTCCGGAGTATACACTTTAGTACTAAACATGACTATATAGTACTAAATGTATTTAAAATGTCAAGATATAAATTATACTCTCTGTCCGAACTACCTCTTTTCTCAAAATAGGCTTATAATACACCCCAATGACGATAGAATCCTATTTTTCAAATGATCTAAAACGCGCAGCAAATGCATGTCGTGCTAAAAAACAACTTTCTAGAATGTACGAGAGTAGTCCTATTGAATTCCATCAACAGCATGCACAGTTACGAGAGGCTATCGAATCTTGTCCTTCATTTCTCTGTGGGGATGTCGTAGTTATCCACCAGAAGGGCACCATCACCTGGGGTCATGCTGCTGATATTTTTGATATGACAAGGGAAACTGCGGTGCGGGGCAATCTATTTCTATTTAACAACCCACAAAACGAAACTGCTACCTGCCTGCAAATGGATGCAGGGCCGATAAATACTTCACTATACAATATGGAAAATAGGGATTTCATCCAATTTCTACGCACACACATTTTACCCATCGTATTCAACTGGTATGAATCAAATTATGGGTACCCCGCCCTACCGGATACCACTCCACTCTATATTACAAACGAAAATTTTGAACTGCTTGATTATGATGATCCTTCTGCATGATCTAATAAGCTAAGAATAGTCTATCTAATTTTTGCCCCCACGGGCATGCCTTCGGCGGAAACAAAAAGCGGCTTTTTTTCTTTCTCAGAATCAACCGCGAGAATCATTCCTTGAGATTCCTCGTCCATCATCTTACGTGGCGCGAGATTGGTGATAAAGAAAAATTGTTTGTTGAGAAAATCTGCAGGTGTATACCCAAACCCCCGCACCCCAGTGAATATGATACGCATTTCATTTTTTTCTCTTTCACTTCCTGTACCTCCCGTACCTCCTGTACCTCCCGTACTTTTCCCAAAGTCCACCACCAGCCTAATTAATTTTTCGCTCCCCTCTTTGTTCGTCGCTTCGACGACCTTCCCAACCCTCAGCTCCACTCTCCCAAATTCATCAATGCTGATTGTGTTAATGTTAAAGGCCTCTCCCTTGCCCCCCGAGTTTGCCGAGGGGGTCCCAGCAAGGGGAGGCCTTATGAAATTTTGAAAGCTATATTGATTCACCAGCCCCACCGCACCCCTCACCTCGCCCATCGTCGCTCCGGCGACGCTCCTCGCCTTTTCCGCTCCGTCCTCTAATATTTTTTTAACGGCCGCGGGGTTTGCTGCCAATTCTTTGTACACTTTTCTCGCATTGGCGAAGTATTTGAGAAGCGATTCATATAAATAATTTTTTACCTCAATATCAGCCACTTGACCTTTCTTATAGGCTTCTTTCAACTCGTTGTTTTTTGTTTCCTGTCCAAAGAAGTCCAAGTACGTGAATACCATATTCCCCTCTATGTGTCCGGGATCTGTGGCATGGATTCTCGT
>CAYHFH010000105.1:0-3837 GCA_964355865.1 uncultured Gammaproteobacteria bacterium | reverse complement strand
TATATTATGAAGGACGAATCACAAATAATCATATATCAAACTGAAGACGGAAAAACTCGCGTTGAAGTTCGTTTTGAGCACGAAAATGTTTGGCTTACGCAAAAGCTTATGGCTGAACTTTTTGAAACAACAATTGCAAATATTAATATACATCTTAAGAACATTTTTCAATCCAGAGAGCTTCAACAAGATTCAGTTATTAAGGATTTTTTAATAACTGCCCCGGACGGGAAAAAATACAAGACGAAGATGTATGGGATAGATGTTATTGTTGCTGTTGGATATCGCGTAAATACTATCCGTGGTACTCTTTTCCGACAATGGGCTACAGATCGTTTAAAAGAATACATGGTTAAAGGCTTTACAATGGACGATATCCGTCTAAAACAAGGGGGATACAAGTCGCGGTTTTTTGAAGAACTTTTGGAACGGATACGGGATATTCGTTCAAGCGAACGAATGTTGTATCAAAAAGTGACCGATATTTATGCGACGAGCATTGATTATCGTAAGGATGCAAAAGAAACAGAGTTGTTTTTTAAGACGGTTCAAAACAAGATGCATTTTGCGGTAAGTGGCAAAACTGCCGCTGAACTGATTGCCCAGCGTGTTGACGGTAAAAAACCGCTCATGGGACTTACTAATTTTTCAGGTTTGCATCCTATCCAACGTGATATTTATATTGCAAAAAATTATTTGAAAGAGAAAGAGCTTGGGATGCTCAATCGTATTGTAGATGCGTATTTGTCATTTGCTGAGATTCAAGCGAAAAGTGAGCATGCTATGACTATGAAAGACTGGATTGGCAAACTTGATGAGTATTTAATTCTTTTAGGGAAAGGCGTTTTAAAAAATGCCGGTACTGTACGCGCGGAAGATGCCGAAAAAAAGGCTGATCAGGAATACAAGACATTTAAAAAAGAACAAGATAAAAATTATATTTCCGACTTTGACCGCGAAGTCAAAAAATTGTTCCATGGCAAGAAAAAGAAGTAAAGGCGCCGCTCTGAGGATGGGTGAGGATGTACTATAATGTAGACATATGAAAAAACTTCTTGTTGAATTCATGGGGACGTTTTTTTTAGTACTCGTCGTGACCCTCAGCGGCAATCCGGTAGCCATTGGGTTTATCCTTGCGGCAATGGTCTACATGGGTGGGTATATATCCGGTGCACACTATAATCCGGCCGTGACGCTGGGCCTTTGGGTTTCTAAAAAAATGAGCGGGAAGGACGCGATTCAGTATATGGCCTCCCAACTTTTGGGTGGGCTGGCCGCATCGGGAGTCTATGCCTTCATCAAAAAAGATTTTTTTCTTCCTGCCCCCGCGCCCGGGGTCAGTTGGATGACTGCATTTGTCGTCGAAGCGCTCTTCACCTTTGCACTCGTCAGTGTCGTTCACCATGTGGCGGCCACGGAGAAAACAAAAGGAAATGAGTATTATGGTTTGGCAATCGGTATGACCCTGTTGGCAGCAGCTACGGCCGGCGGACCACTATCGGGCGGCGCATTTAATCCGGCGGTGGGGGTTGCGCCCCTTATGTTTGATCTATCCCACCTTGCCTCGCATCTTGGGAATATTTTTCTGTATGTTGCAGGTCCCCTGACCGGAGGCGCAATGGCTGGGTGGGTGTATACCCGGATGAAAAATATATAACGACTTCCCCCATGCTTGTAATGTGTTGGTATTCCCGTTATGATCGACGCACATGAAAGATCCACGGAAAATAGTGTTGGTTGCGACAATTGGCATCCTCATCCTCCTATTTGGGATGGCGTACCTCAAAGAACAATTATCAAAGAGATCTCCCACCATATTGCCTACGGAGACGGTTATGCCCACCAAGGTAGTAGATCCTTATCAGGATTGGACACTTTTTCGTAATGGCTACGCTTTTCCCCTCCCACCGGAGTGGAAAAATTCGTCAGACGTGGGAGGAGTAGCGGTCCTCGAGCCCACGGACCCTGCGGTCAATACCCTCAAGAATATTCAAAAAATATCGGCGATAATCCTTTCAGACAAAAAAGCCACAGGACAACGCTTTACCACAGAGAAAGAATTTATCGAGTGGATGGCTGTCGCGGGAGCGGTGCAGGGATCGGTACAAAAACTGGAAAATAGTATTATTGACGGAGAGAAGGCAATCATGTTAATCCAACGAGCGGAAAGCGCGGATACGTGGAAAATAATTGTTTGGACCCGTAAAGATGGGGTAAATGTGTATCTTAATTTTGACGGAGTGGGAACATATGAAGGCGCTGAGATGCAAGCAATAAAATATATCATCGCTCATTTTACCTTTACTCCTCCCCCTACGACGGGAAAAAAAGAATAAATTAATGGATCGTACATAGTATGGATGAAATGCTTGCGTGTCCGGGGTGCCACATTGCTGTCCGTCCTACGGATTATTTTTGCTTTAACTGTGGGAAGAATCTCCATGCGGCGCCTCCGGGGACGGGGCCCATTGATGTGTTGAAGCTCTATGCGGGAAGCATTTTGTTGGCCCCGATGGGAATCTTTTGGGGGCTAAAGTATCTGGGTGTGAATGATGATAAAGCAAAAATCGTCGGGGTCGTGGCTATGATTCTGTCTGGTGTCACGTTTATCATCGCCACACGGTATACTGTTGACTTCATCAATTCTCTTAATAGTCAGGTGGGACAACAACTTCAGGGGATAGAGGGGTTTTGATGTACAATGACCCCCATGATAAATTTTTGGCAACAGCTCGCCCGCGACCATAAACCCTTCCTCGTTTTGGCTCCCATGGATGGGGTGACAGACTACGTGTTCCGCGAAATTATTTCCGGGACAGCCAAGCCTGATGTCCTGTTTACGGAATTTACCAACACGGAGGCACTTTGTTCTCGCGGGTATGAAAAGACCATTCCGCGGTTTCGATACTCCGCCATACAGCATCCTATTGTAGCCCACATATGGGGGACAGATCCCAAGAATTTTTTTACCGTTGCCAAACTCATTAAGGATTTGGGTTTTGACGGCATTGACATCAACATGGGTTGTCCGGTCCGGGATGTGATGAAGATGGGTTGCGGGTCGGCGCTTATCAATAATCCGGATCATGCCGCGGCTATAATTGCCGCAGTCAAAGAAGGGGCGCCCGGCATACCGGTGAGCGTCAAAACACGCCTCGGAGTGAAGACGATCGTGACGGAGGTTTGGATCCGTTTTTTGCTTGAACAACATCTCGACGCAATTACTCTGCACGGGAGGACGGCCAAGGAATTGTCCAGAGTCCCCGCGCATTGGGATGAAATAGGGAAAGCGGTGTCATTGCGGGATGAGGTATCCCCGGAAACCATAATGATTGGTAATGGAGACATCCGCTGTCGGGAACAAGCGCGACAAGCCCACGCCTCCTATGGCGTGGATGGAGTGATGATCGGGACGGGAATATTTCATAACCCGTGGTTGTTTGAGGAAACACCAAGTACACACACGCACAAGCAGTCATTGGAACTTTTACTCGCCCATACCAAGCTTTATGAGGATACCTATCCGGATGAAGGTCGGTTTGCCGCGATGAGAAAATATTTTAAAATTTATGTACGGTCATTCTATGGGGCAACGGCCCTCATGAAAGAGCTCATGGAAGCGAAAAATTTTTCTCAGGTGGAAGCGCTCGTCAGACCGCATTTGTCATAATGCGACGCGGGGTATTGACATCGGCCGAAAGGCATATATAATAAGGAAACTTCAATAGCCCGAGAGAGGCGAACGTTCATTGTTCGCTTCTTTTTGTCGTTCACATAAGCTTGGCTCTGAGGGGAATTATCCGATGGCACACGACGAAAACATTATTCAGCATGTTT
>CAYHFH010000104.1:1092-3888 GCA_964355865.1 uncultured Gammaproteobacteria bacterium | reverse complement strand
TCACCGCCCGAACCCAACTCCAAGGCAACATCACCCCCAAACTCGCCCTCGACGCCGTCTTCCTTTCATGACAGGGCCAGGCCCTGTCAATCCTCGCGCTCCCATCACATTAATCTTTACTATGGCTCCTCCATGTCCAATTGATTTCATCAGCGCTAGAACGAATAGAATATTGCTAAAAGCGTAGCGCAAAGCGAAAAGTTGACAAAGGAGGAGGAGACGGAGTACATTATCAAAGAATGAATATACTTGTTCCGATATCATCAGGCGGAGAACGGACCGACGGAGAACCAAGCTTTACCTCGACTCCTTTGAATCAATTAAGTGAAACAGAACAAGCCACACATCTTGTAAATATATGTCATGCTTTATCAGATGTATGTTTAGAATTTTCTCCCGATGAGGCTCTAAGACTTCAAAAATCGGGAGTAATAAAAACAGATATTATTGCTCAATATTTTGAGAAAAACCTACTCAGCGTGACAACACGATCACGTCTTGATAATGGTGTTGGATTGATCACATTTCTCGCGCAATACATTCCACTCTGGCTTCGAACTTCTTCTGATGGCCTCTTACTTGGCACCATCCCTGCCAATAAGTTAGCGAATATTCTCAACGATTTCATTCTGACTGACAAAACCCTAACAGGGCCTCGCCCTGTCAATCAATAGCCATCTTCCCAATCACAAATTTCGAATCTTCTCCGTAATCCTCCACAAAACTCTCATAGGATAAAAAGTCCCGGTAATCTTTGCGTTGCGCCGACCGAAAAAAATCAAGGACATGTTCCGGATGCAGCCACGCCGCCTGCTTGAGCCGCAGATAATATGGATAACTCGAGTATGGATACTCCCGCACACTGACAGGGTTCAACCCTGTCACCTTCAATGGGTTGCGATGGATATACCTGGTAAGATGGAGTAGATACGCATCCCTGTCTACGTGGGCGGCTTTAAAGACGCCTTGAAATAAATGGCCAACACGGTGGTACTTTTTATTAAAATACATACTATAACTTGTGCAGAGAGCCCGAACAAACTCCGTTACACCAGTCTGCGTCACCTGATGAATCAGGAGGTGAAAATGGTTTGTCATGAGACAATAGCAAACGAGTGATACCTCTTCATAAAATGATCGTAAAGGTCGTATCCTGACAGGGTTCAACCCTGTCATTTCTCCTAAGGGATGAGTAAATACAACTTCCGACGGAGAAAGATAATGCTTTAAATAACTCAAAAATACTCTGTGATCTTGATCGTCTATAAAAATATCACGCTTCTCGACACCACGATTATAGACATGATAATAATTATCCGGAATATAGATTTTCACGACATCCTTTGAAGGCATAACCGAATAGTACTGACAGGGTTCAACCCTGTCAATCTACTTTTTTCCCTGCTCTTTTCCATGCTCTAGACAAGCCCCAACCCGTCGTGTACAATGATTAATAGAGCGGAAATGACGCTCATTTTTTTCTTCAAAAACTCATGGCAAAACCCTCAAGTTACACTGGAAGCCAAATCGTCGTACTGGAAGGACTCGAGCCCGTACGCAAGCGTCCGGCCATGTACATTGGTACCACGAGCTTGGCAGGAGTTCATCACTGTCTCAACGAAATAATTGATAACTCGATAGATGAGGCACTTGCGGGATTTGCCAAAAATGTTTGGGTAACTATTCACGCAAATGATGGGGTCACCGTCCGGGACGATGGTCGGGGAATTCCTGTTGATAAAGTTCCTAAATACAAAGTATCCGCGCTTGAACTCGTGATGACCAAGCTTCACGCCGGAGGCAAATTTGAGGGAAAGGCGTATAAAGTATCCGGCGGACTGCATGGCGTCGGCGCCTCTGTCGTCAACGCGCTCTCTATTTGGACAAAAGTCGAGGTGCACCGGGACGGCAAAGTCTACACGCAGGAATACAAACGGGGTATCCCAACTGGTCCAGTCATCACCTCTGGTAAATCCGATGACACTGGCACCATCGTTTCATTCCTCCCGGACACGGAAATATTTAAAGAAGGCATCGCCCTCACATTTGATATCGTCAAAAAACAAGTCCGGGACCGCGCGTATCTCATCGCCCGCCTCGCGTTTCATCTGGTCGATGAGCGAACCCACGATGAAGCACATTATTATTTTGAAGGTGGCATCACCTCGCTCGTCAAAGCGCTCAACCGCAATAAAGTAGTGCTCCACGATCCCATTACGATTAAAAAAGTTTCTGCTGACGGGGACATCGACATGGAAGTGGCTATCCAGTATAACGACGGGTTTTCCGAATCCGTCGAGAGTTACGTCAACGTCATTCATACGGTCGAGGGTGGCACGCATCTCACCGGATTCCGTATGGCCCTCACGCGGGCGATCAACGATTATGCCAAAAAGGTAGGGGTGACGAAAGACGCCGATGACAACATCATCGGCGATGACACCCGGGAAGGGTTGACCGCTATTGTCTACATGAAGATGCCCTCCCAGTACCTCCAATTTGAAGGACAGACCAAAGGCAAACTCGGCAACGCCGAAGTCCAACCATTCGTGCAATCTGCCGTCAAAGAGGGACTGGATACCTATTTTGAAGAAAACCCGGGTGATGGACGGGCGATCCTGGAAAAAGTATTCCTTGCGGCCAAGGCGAGGCTCGCCGCTAAAGCCGCCAAGGACGCGATCATCAGAAAAGGGGCTCTGGAAGGCGCTACCCTTCCGGGTAAACTTGCCGACTGTCAGGAAAAAGATCCGAGCATTTCCGAACTGTTTATTGTAGAAGGTGATAGCGCCGGTGGAA
>CAYHFH010000104.1:0-1082 GCA_964355865.1 uncultured Gammaproteobacteria bacterium | reverse complement strand
CGCCTGGACAAAATCATCGAGTTTGAAGAGCTCAAGGCGCTCGTCATCGCCCTCGGGATGGGAATATCGGACAGTCTCCGGCCGGAAAAACTCCGCTACCACCGCGTCATCATCATGACGGACGCCGATGTAGACGGCGAGCACATCATGACGCTTCTCCTTACCTTCTTCTTCCGGCATCTGCCGTATATCATCGAAAAAGGACATCTCTATATAGCCCAACCACCGCTTTATAAAATCAGTATCGGAAAAAATGCGCACTACGCCTACTCCGATTCGGAACGCGATAAAGTAGTACAAACGCATGGGAAAGATTTGAAGACTGCACCGAATATCCAACGCTATAAGGGCTTGGGAGAAATGAATCCCGAGCAGCTTTGGGAGACGACCATGAATCCGACCAACCGCGTCATGCGGCAGGTCAATATTGCCGATGCGGCAGCCGCCGACCAAGTATTTGCTATGCTTATGGGAGACGAAGTCCCACCAAGAAAACGCTTTATCCAGACACACGCGAAGTCCGCTACCTTAGATATATAATGATTTTGCGGACGAAGTCCTGAGTGAAATCGAAGGACGAAATCAGCGACTTTAGATATATAATTATTTATTGTTAATAAAACGAGGTTCTATGAATAAACTTACCGCCGGGAAAAATCCACCCGCACAAATCAATGTTTTTGTTGAAATTCCGCAGGGAGGGGATATTAAATATGAATTAGATAAGGACACTGGTGTCGTATTCGTCGACCGCTTTCTTTACACGGCATTCCGGTATCCCTTTAACTATGGATTCGTCCCCGGCACGATGGCCAAAGACGGTGATCCTGTGGATGTCGTAGTGCTTTCGGATAAATCCGTCGCTCCGGGCACGGTGATCCCGGCCGTCCCTATCGGGATGCTCGAGATGGAAGACGAAGAGGGGATAGACACAAAAATATTAGCCGTCCCGACCCTCAAAGTCGATCCGTACTATGGCGCCTGGAAGGATATCAGTGATGTCCCACAAGCCATCAAGGATAAAATCAAACATTTCTTCGAGCACTACAAAGAGCTCGAACCGGGTAAATGGGTGAAAATAA
>CAYHFH010000103.1:0-3922 GCA_964355865.1 uncultured Gammaproteobacteria bacterium | reverse complement strand
CGAACAGACTTTATTTCCTGTTCTTCAACCTTCTCCCACCCAAGCAATGTGAGTTGTTTGGTAGTATTTGTTATTGGATATTGGATATTGGATATTTCGCGGTCGAGAGTCTCGACAACGAAGGGCGAAAGTTTCTTCTCCCGCTTTCCTTCTCCATAAAACTTCGCCGCAGTCAGATACAGGAAATCGCGCGCCCGCGTCATCCCCACGTAAAAGAGCCGCCGTTCCTCTTCCAGATGAAAATCCCCGATAGGCAATAGTTCCTTTATCAACGGATCGGGAATCGGGATTTGTTCGTGACGCTCTCTGGTCGGAAATCTGGCGTCAACGAGATTGACAAGAAACACGACAGGAAACTCAAGACCTTTGGCAGAATGAATGGTAAGGATGTTGACGGCATTGTTTTGGGTCCAATCCATGTCTGTAGCCGTCGGCGATTCTCCTAAATTCATGAGTAAGTCTATCCATTCGACGACGGCGAATACACTTGCGTCATCGTGTTCTCCTTCATAGGTCTTGAGTTTGCCGAAAAACTTCGCAATATTTGCCGCAGCCCGCTCTTCTTTCACCGTTTTATACGTCGTAAATTGCGCGAGGAGTCCGGAGTCCTGCAAAAAGTAATACAGAATCTGTCCCGCTGTTTCTTTTTTGATCATCCCCAAATGCCGATGAATCATCTGGATGAGTTTTTCTGCTTGAAGGCCTGGCCCTGTACTGACAGGGCCAGGCCTTGTCAATTCTTCACACGCTTCAAACACAGACACCCCATACTTCTTCGCGTGATTGACGATGGCCGCCACGTCCCGCGCAGGTATCCCTACCCAATCCATAGTAAGCACGCGATACATAGCCACACTGTCTTCAAAATTATAAAGAACTTTGAGATATGCGATAAGATCCTTAACCTCCGGCTGACGGAATAGTTGCCCGGGACCTAAAAATTGAAACGGGATCCCTACCCGTCCGAACGCCCGGGCAAACGGCTCCGCATGGCTATTGGCCCGCACCAGTATCGCAAAATCCTTCCACTTATAATTTTTTCCTTTTTCCTTTTGCCTTTTTACTTCCCGAGCAACTTCCTCCGCCTCATTTTCTACCCGGTCGGTATAAATTACTTCCACCTTCTCGCCCTTGATTCTGCGCATGCTCTCAAGTTTTTTATCAATGTTTTCCGCAACTTCCAATCGGTCGGGGTTATTGTGTTGGATGAGGTCATAGGACCGGTCAAGAATTTCTTTCGTCGACCGGTAATTTTTGGTGAGGACAATGATTTTTGCTTTTGAAAAACGTTTGCGGAATTGGATGATATTACTGATAGAACTTCCGCGGAACCGGTAGATAGAATTATGAACTACCACACTATCGGCAATAAAATTATGTGCGTGTTCAATCTCCAAATCATACACGTCAGATTCTTTATCACGCTCCGAACGCTCCAATACTTTTTCGTATATAACTTCATACCCTTTTTTGACCGGAATACTCATCCCTTCTAAAATATTTTTTGCTGGCATCACAAGAGACGGGCGCGACATACCATTTCGTTTTCCTACTAAAAACCTGGCTTCAAAAATTCCTCCGGTTATAGTACAAAGATGTGCAGCAAATTCACCAGCTTCTTCAAGTGATGCAAATGATTTTCTCACCCTCAAGCCTTTCTTGGCTTTTATGATAGTAACCTTGGCTCTTTTTAATAACATTTGAATCCGAAAACTTGACGACTCCAAACGCACTTCGTGTAGTACCGTCGGAAATTTTAATAGACTTCCACTAGCCCAATACGTACGATTTTGCCGATAACACATCGAAAGAATTACCTTTATCCGCTCTTTATTCCCCCGGACGACGCCATCAAGACAATAGTGATGACTTCTTAGATCAATCCCAAGGTCATGAGCAAGTCGCTGTACATTTTTTTCTGTATCAAATGTGCTAAATAACTTCTTAAGCCACGTACCGGTAAGAATCATCCGCTTCCTTGGTTTAAACGGGTACGTTGGTATTTGATACGTCAGAGAATACACAGACTCGTAAAATCGCGCTTCTTCAAGTGATCGACACGCGCGGATCGCAACAATCTTGTCTGCGGATCGTTCCAACTTCAACCGCTGCGCAAGATCATCGGTGATCCCCATTCGCCAACCCATACCATCTCGCCACATAACATACACGTAGTAACGGAAACCGTCTCCGAATTTTCTTCCGGGTATCATGCAAAACATTTTGTGATTATCTGTAACCTCAAGCACCTTCCCTGATGCTGTCCTAAAGGTTAAAAACCTTGTTCGCTTTTTTGTTTTTTGAACGGCGATAACCTTCGCGCTGGAAAGATAGCCTTTTCCAACTGCACACAAAACATGATCCCCACGTCGTATATCTTTAATGAAGACTTCTTTTGTTGGGGTTGCAATCTTGGCCGTCGGCGGAAGGCATTGATCATCGTCTCCCACGACCGTGATGTTTTTCCGCGTGCCGGAAAGAAGAAGCGCAAGTTCGTTCTGCGCAAAATTGGTATCCTGAAATTCATCAATAAGAATGTATTTGAATTGTTCCTGATACCGCTTGAGAATATTTTTCCGTGTCCGAAAAAGTTTGAGCGTGTTGCTGATCAGATCCGAATAATCCGCCACTCCTTCTTTAACCTTCAGTTCTTCGTACGTCCGGTATGCATTCGCCAGCTCCTTATACTTTTCTCCTTCTTCTCCCTCTTGCGTCTTTGACCAATCGAGGTACTGCATCGGGACAATATCCTCATCTTTGAGACGGGAAAAATGCTGCATCATCCCAGTAATGAACTTCATCGGATTGCCAAGTGGACGGAAATATTTGAGGTCAAACTTGAAGATGTTTTTTCTCAGTAACATGATGGTCTCGGCCTCCGTCATGAGCCGGAATCCGGGATCTAACCCGATGTTAATGCCTTCATTGCGCAAAATACGGTCGCAAAACGCATGAAACGTGCTGATCCACATTTGCGTCGTCCCGTAGGGAAGGGCAAGATCCACGCGTTCCTCCATTTCACGGCTGGCTTTCTCCGTGAACGTAAGGGCAAGAATTTCTGAAGGTTTGGCCAGTCCCGATGTGATGATGTGTTTGATCCGCTCGGTGACAACCGTGGTCTTTCCCGTCCCGGCACCGGCAATGATGAGCAGCGGGCCCTTCCCAAAGGTCACCGCCTTTTTCTGTTCTGCATTTAATTGTCTCTCTTCTACAGGAGTCTTTGCCATTACGAGGCATTATAGACGAGTTACGGGTTTTCTCAAGACGGCCCTCCTCACCGAACCGAATGGTGATAAAATGAATGGAGATTAGGGAGTTTAGGGAATTTAGGGGATTTAATAAAAATACTCAAATGGAAAACTCGAGGCCGGGTTACGAATATTTAGTGGTGTACATGCTGGGAAAAGTTATCCAGGATCTGACATTTCAATTTTGTCAGCGTTTTCTCAAATCCCCCAAGGACCCAACATACCCTAATCTAAAATTAGTTGAACAAGCAAATGGTGCTGCACGCAGTAATCCACAAAATGTTGCCGAAGGCTTTACTGGTGAATCGCTCAGCAGTTACATTATGCTCGTAGGAGTTGCCAATGGTTCCAACGAAGAATTGGCCAAAGATTTTGAAGACTATTTACGTCATCGAAATCTTCCGATTTGGGAGAAAGATCATCCGAAGACTAAGGAATTTAGAAGATTTAGGGTTTTTTGGCTCCCTAATTCCTCAAATTCCCTAAATACCCCAATGCTTCCCTCCGACCCCGAAGAAGCTGCCAATATGATTTTGACGTTTTGCCGTATGGAGGGCTATTTATTATCACTACATATCAAAAGTCTGGAGGCCAAACACGCCAAAGAAGGTGGCTTCCGGGAAAATCTCCTCAAAAAACGCTTGGACTATCGCAGACGATAAGAAGATTGATCA
>CAYHFH010000102.1:0-3937 GCA_964355865.1 uncultured Gammaproteobacteria bacterium | reverse complement strand
AATTCTACCGCATAGTTGGTGCCGCGGTCCCAGGGATAGATGCTGTCCATGTTGGCCAGATAGATGCCGGGAATTGGCGTTTCCAGTTTGGGGGCGCGGCGGGAGTAGTGGAGCTCGTGGACGGGTTGAGCGAAGGGGGCGAGAAAAGACGTATGACGTATGACGGAGGACGTAAGAAAAGATGGATTGAGGCGTCTAATATAGGGTATAAAAACTTTTAGTAACTGATGTTTTGACATAGAAAGGTACGGGTGGCCTGGGGCCAGATAGTTGCCGAAGTAGGTGAGGTGGTGGCCGCCGTAATATTTTTTATCAACCATATTCGTGTGGGCGACGACGGCCAGGAAGGGGAACGAGCGATCCATGACGTTAAGCCAGTAGGCGTCCTTGAGAATCGGTTCTTTGGTTTCCAAAATCAATGTTTGGGCGTGGAGATGGGGGATCGCGCGAAGCGCGGTAAAATAAGTAGTAAGTAGTTGGTAGTTGGTAGCAAGAGATGGATTATTGAGAAGTAATTGAGAAGCGATTGCAGTTGGCGTCGTAAGAAGTAACCGATCGAATTCTTTTTTTTGTTTATCCCATACTACCTGATACTTGCCACTTGTTGCCTTATTAATAGAATTGACAGCGGTGCTAGTAAAAATGATACCACTGTGGTGTTTGATTGCCTTTTCGAGAGCCATTACCAGGGTGTGAAATCCTCCTTCGATATAGTACAACTTTTGTGTTCGTTTCTTGATACGCGCCCAGAGCCAACTTGCACAAATACTATCAGAGTATGTACCAAATTTACCGATCATCAGAGGTTCCCAGAGGAGCCGCCAACTGGTGGAGCCGCCGATAGCTGTAAAGAGTTTTTTGGCCGTAATCGATTCCAGTGGCCGCCAAAACGTGTTGAGTTTCATGAGCGCCACCAACGCGCCGGTGCGGAGTTTGTCCAACCATGAAAGGCCCGGGTAGGTGAGGAGGTGGATGGGGGAGTCAAAGGGGATTGTATGGGCGCCCTCCGGAGAATCAAAGCCAGGCTTTGAATTGATGATGTCATTCCCGTGAAAACGTGAATCCAGTGTTTTCATTTTACTCTGGATCCCCGCGTACGCGGGGATGACAAAGGAAGGAACGTAATTTGCCGTCACCGGGCGGGTGAGGATGAGTTTACTTGATAAGCCCAGTTCATTAATAAGATGAAGGATTGCCGTGTCGTTGGTAAAAAGGTGGTGATAGGCTGACTCGAGGTGCCAATTCCAACCCTTATTTTTAAATCCGTGAGCCAGACCCCCCAGCGTTTTTTCTTTTTCAAACACGGTGACCTGGTGGCCCTGTTTGACGAGTTCGTATGCGGCGGACAAGCCGGTAAAGCCTCCGCCGATAATGGCGATGTGCATAGGGTGATTATACAAGGAAGATACACAATTAACATGCTACAATAGCAGATATGGCAGAAAGTGATAATCCTCCGATCTACATTTGTACTTTCGGTAGCGATAGAAGTGGCGCGTGTAAAAGAGCAGATGATGATCTGGGGATCGAAGCGTACTCAGCTGGGGCAAAAGCATTATTATTGTTAGATGATGATGAGTTACGCAAGAGACTAGATGATAAAGATGTGCTATTAATTGATGATACCGGAGACAGGCGTTTAAGTGAGCCAATTGATAAGTTAAAAGCGAGGTTGGAACTTCTTAATATCGCATATGGTACTACGGATACAGTGTCACAAATGCTTAAAATAAACGCACGAAAACAAAATCCGACAGATTATTTTAATTTTTAAATCTATGGCAGTGCTTGAACTTACTATTTCTCGCGGTGAACAAGTGCTTCCGATTACATTTAGTGAGACTATAGGAAGTTTAATATTGAGTGCCCTTTTAGAAGTTCCTGAGACAGAGCTTATTGCACGAATTGTTGCTATCGGCGGTGATGGAGTTCCCGATCATGTTCCCCCCGAAGAAAATGCACACATAACAATACCAATTAATCGGATAGATCCACTCATGGCCTCTTTTAAGGAGAAACCTCATGAAGGATTAGAAGTAGTAGTAGAGAAAAATAGTTATTCTCTGCACACTCCTCAGAAAAAAATTGGTGTGATATATACTTCAGACGATAATACATAAGGCTTCGATTGGTGCTATGCTCCTGATATAATCATCGTTATGGTTGCTGATTTCTGGATCGTATTGCAGTGGTGGGGAACGCTGTTTCTGGTGGATCCTTGGGATTAGCGTCTGAGGGAGGTGAGTGAAGCAAGCCACCGGAAGAAACGTTCTACCAATGATATTTGAGTGGCAATGCCTTTAACGTCACCATCTTTTTCTTTATTTTTATCTTTATTGTTTTCGTTTTCGTTATTTTTATCCTCGTTATTGTCTTCCTTTTGAACATCACCTTGGGATGCCGGTGTGGAAGAGGGGGGAGCTTGGGTCGGTGTGGGCGTACTTGGAATACTTGTTGGTGTCGGAGTATTTGTTGCAGGAATTGGCGAAGGCGTCGGAGTAGGAGTTCGTGTTGGCGTAGACGTAGGGATAAACGTTGCTGTCGGTGTGGGAGGTGGGGTAGAGGTGGGAGATGGTGTTGGAGAAGATGTGGGGGGAGCAGTCGGTGACGGTGTTGAAGTAGGGGTGGGCGTTGGTGTTGGAGTAAGCGTAGAGGTTGGGGTTGGACTACTGGTCGGTGTCGGGGCGAGTGAAGGGGAAGACGTTGGCGAAGGAGTCGGCGTGGCATCCGTTCCTCTTGCCGTCGTTGAACCAAGAGTTGTGGGAATTGCGCTGGTCGGTGTCGGAGTACGGGAAAGAACGATTTTGGTCGGAGACGGTGTCAACACTATTTCTGCGCCCTGCACGGCAGGTTGACGAGATTCGTCCTGCTGAGCTGGCGTAAGTGATGTCATGATCCGTGATGAAATTACCTGAAAGATATTGAGTGATAGAAAGAGGGCGATTGCGCTATAGATAATTGGCATAAGAATATTTGATATTTCTATTTTCCATCGTACCTTGAAATCGGTATTAATTCAAATTGTACTATTTTCTATATAGCAAGGAATTAATATCCTTCGTATAATAGGCGCCATGGGTGCTGATTTCTGGATCGTATTGCAGTGGTGGGGGACCTTGTTTCTCGTGGGGGCTGTGGCGTATCCGTTGACGAAAGTTTTGTTTGGACAATCCAAAACGGGGTTGAACCCCGTAAACCCTGTCAATTGGTGGGATGGGGGGTACCTCTTTGCCAAAGCTGTGGGGATGGCGGTGGTGACGTGGATAGTGTTTGTATTAGGGACGCTGCGGCTGATGCCGTTTTCCGTCTGGTCCATCGGTGTTGCGTTAGGGGCGGTGTTTCTGTTTGGCCTGCTCCTTAACATTATTAATCAACAATCAAGACATATTGTCACTCCCGCGCACGCGGGAGTCCAGAGTAAGACGACTCTTTTCAATTTTACGCTGGATCCCCGCGTACGCGGGGATGACAAAAAAGTGGCGATTCTCTTTCTCGAGGAGCTCTTTTTCCTGGCGGCCATCCTCGCCTGGAGCTGGGTGAAGGGGCATGAGCCCTCTATCCGGGGCTTGGAAAAGTTCATGGACTACGGCTTCATGCAATCGATCCTCAACGCTCAGTATTTCCCACCGGCGGATATGTGGTACGCGGGGCACTCTATAAACTATTACTACTTCGGCCATATGGTGACAGCGGTACTGACAAAATTATCGGGACTGGATTTGGGCGTCACGTTTAATTTGATGTTGGCGACCATTTTTGCATTGACGTTGACGATGTCGTTTAGTATCGGGTATCAACTTATCTTTATCTGTCATTCCCGCGAAGGCGGGAATCCAGTTTTATTAAAAAAGAAAGATGGATCCCCTACAGGCACGGGGATGATAAGAATATTTTCTGGTTTTCTCACTGCTTTTCTCGTAACCCTCGCCGGCAATAT
>CAYHFH010000101.1:0-3947 GCA_964355865.1 uncultured Gammaproteobacteria bacterium | reverse complement strand
AACTTTCGTATCATATGAACAAGAAAAAATTTTTCTTCCATAGCGCAATTCCTTACGTGAACGGCGCACCCCATATCGGGCATGCACAGGAGTTTATTTACTCGGATGTTATAAGGCGTTATCACACGCTTCTTAATGACGACGTATTGTATCTGTGCGGAGCTGATGAAAACGGATTAAAAATAATTCAGGCCGCCCAAAAAGCTGGCATCGAGCCACATAAATTCTGCGACATTCACCAACAAGAATTTCTTGATCTCGCAAAAAAGCTCGATGTGCACTTTGATATATGGCAACGAGGGACAAACAAAAATCATTTTTTATCCTCTCAAAAACTCTGGGAACTCTGTGTAAAAAACGGAGATATTTACAAAAAATCCTATGAGGGCCTCTACTGCGTCGGCTGCGAAGCATTTTATACATCCGATGAACTTAATGAAAGTGGCGAATGCTTCGAACATCCAGGCAAGAAGCTGGATATTGTTGCAGAAGAAAATTATTTTTTTCGATTGTCAAAATACCAACAATTTTTTGAGGATTTGATCACTTCTGATACGCTCGCCATCATCCCACAGGTCAGAAAAAATGAGATACTGGCGTTTATAAAAAAAGGGCTTGAAGATTTCTCCATATCCCGCACCAAAGAACGGGCCAAAGGATGGGGAGTGCCAGTTCCTGGAGATCCTGATCAAATCATGTATGTTTGGTTTGACGCAAACAATATCTATTATAGTGGCATAGGACTGGGCTGGAATGATGAACTTTTTGCCACATGGGCCCCAGCCTCCCTTATGGTAATCGGCAAAGGAATCTTACGGTTTCATGCAGTATACTGGCCTGCCGTGCTCAAATCTGCGGGTCTCCCCCTGCCCAAACAACTTTTCGCTCACGGATATCTCACCGTTGATGGACAAAAAATGAGTAAAACGGTTGGCAATGTTGTGGATCCCATAAAAGTTATTGACCAATTTGGATCCGATGCAACCCGGTATTATCTCACCCGCGAAATACCCAGCTATGGTGATGGGGACTATTCCGATCGACGATTTAAAGAATTGTATAACGCCGACCTTGCCAACGGAATCGGAAATTTGGTGGCGAGAGTGGGAAAATTAGCGCAAGGGTTGAGCTTTCAGCTTTCAGCCGTCAGCTATCAGCAGGTAAACAATGGAACATATCAAAAGGCGCTTGAGGAGTATCGGTTTCATGACGCGTTGGCGTACGTCTGGGAAAAAGTGAAAGCCGCGGATAAACACATTGATGAAAACGAGCCGTGGAAGCTCTCCGGAGATACTCTTCATGCGGTTCTTGAAACATCCATTCTTAATATCATAGAAATCGCGACACTCCTCCAACCGTTTCTCCCGAACACGGCAGAAAAAATCCTCAAACAATTCTCCACCCAACCGATCATGCCACAACCGCCCTTGTTCCCCCGCCTGACTTAATTTCTCAAGGTAGTACCTTGCAGTACGCAAGGTACTACCTTATAAAAATAATATGTATATCGACACTCACTGCCACCTAAACTTTCCTCAATATGATATCGATCAGGCCATGGTCATCGGCAATGCCAAAAAAGCCGGTGTTAAACAATTTATCAATCCGGGCGTTGATATTTTTTCGTCTCTCCAAGCCGTCAATCTGGCCAAAAAACACAACGGGGTTATCTACGCTGCCATCGGCATCCACCCGTACGAAGCCCAACATGACCCCGACGTCCGCGAGCTTGAAAAAATACTCCAATCAAATCTTACTCATCCCCCATCCCCCATTAACGATCCCTCCATTATCGCAATCGGCGAGTGCGGACTGGACTATCATCAATACACCGGAGAACAGGCACTTGGTAAAAAAGATAAACAGAAACGGCTCTTTTCCGAACAGGTAGAACTCGCGCTCAAATACAACCTCCCCGTCATCTTCCATTGTAGGGATGGGTTTGATGACTTTTTCGAAGTTATCGATAGCGTTACTGAATCAACGCAGGGGGTTTACCCCGAGGCTTTGCGAGGGGTCATCCATTGCTTTTCCGGGGGACTGCAGGAAGTGCGTCAAGCGCGGGTGAGAAAATTTTTTGTGGGATTTGACGGCAACATTACGTATTCTAAACATCTCCAATCCATTATTCCGTCCATTCCCCTTTCCATGATGCTTCTGGAAACCGATGCGCCGTATCTCACCCCGGTCCCCCACCGCGGAACCCGCAATGAGCCAAAATATATACCCTTAATCGCCCACCAAATCGCACAACTCCATGGGACATCCGTAAAAGATATAGAAGAAATTACGACAACAAATACCCAAACACTCTTCGGAATAACGTGAGTGATATACTAAACCGCGATGATCGAACAAGCCCTTCAAAAATCACGGCAAATTCATTTCAAAGCCCTGGACATAGGAGCATCTGCCGATACCATTGCCCAAGAATATCACGTCCGCATAGATAAACCATATTCCGAACAAAGCGTAGTACGACCGGAATCAGTCAACCTGCAAGTATTAGCATGGGAAAACGAGAAACCCGAACGCCCTCCCACGCTTGATCAACACGCGCATATCCAACTTGTGGTCATCGGAGGATTTGCCATCAATGCAGTTGAGTTGGGATCAGAAATTACAGAGCTTTTGAAATATTCCAATAAAATTGTCGGTATCGCCCACCCGGACGCACCGCAAAGTAAAATTTCTCCAAGAGCATCTCCCTTTAACGATCTCTCGACGTTTCAAAATTCCGGCATCGCCGTCTATGAAACAGTAAAGAAGCTTATCCAAGAAGGAATCTTAGATAAGCATCAACCAATCACGCTCGTGGGTTTCTCGACAGGCGCAGCGGTAGCCACTGAGGCGGTAGCACGAGATATCAATCATCATGATAGCTCTGGACATAAACGCATTATCACCAATCTTGTAGCCCTCGTCGCTCCTGCAGGAATGCACGCCTATGAATCTGTGAATGAGTTACGGGATCTGGCCATCGCCTCCGGACCGAAATACATGGGTACATTTCTGGAAGATTTAGCACGGCGCAAGGATATGAAACAAATACTTCAGAGTCCCAAATTGAGACTTGAAAATTTTGATCCGTCGGCCAATCCGGAGTCCAACCTCAATAATGTGAAACGCATGAAGCCCGGACAAAAAGTCTTTTTTCTTCTTCAAAATATTCTGGAAACGACAAAAAATCCCATTACGAATCCTGTTATTTGGATCAAACAAACCATCGATGCCGGAAGACGATTATTCCATAATATACGAGCAATGAAGAAAGAATTTATTACCGATCCTGTATGGATGAAAATAGCGGTACCTCACGTACTGTTTGAGCTCGGAGAATTCGTCGCGCGATCCGTACCATCCGAAGAACTGACGAATCTTCTCTGGCATTTTCACGTTATGTGGAAGGATCAGGGTCCACAAGGCGAACCCCATCTCACTCCAGAGACGCCGGCGGTTAAGCGCAGTGAATACAATCTCGCTCATCTCGCGGGTCTTGCCGCTAGCGCAAAAATCCACGATACGGAAGTCTTTGTGATGCTTGGGGCTAGCGATCCTGTTGTTGATCTAAAACGGCTTTTGAAGTCTGACGAAATTGCCCGCCTCCAAAAACTCGAGGGGTCGCCTGAATATGATCAATATCTCAAAGATCGGATTACATCCCATGTGCAAGATGCTTTTCCCAACGCGGGCGGCAAAGTGCAAACAAATTTGATGACCGGACCCGATAGTCATCACTTGGGTTTTCGCCGCCACGCTGCCCTAACCGCACAAACTATCCTAGAACGTTGTTACCCAGCGCCAACACCCTCTTGATCTTTTGTGTAACCGTTCAGGGTTTAGCAAAGCAGCCTTGGTGTCATTCCCGTGAAAACGGGAATCCATACATAATTGGCTTAATCGCAAAAAAGAGTGGCTTTAGTTAGTAGTTTGGCACTTCACAATCT
>CAYHFH010000100.1:0-4012 GCA_964355865.1 uncultured Gammaproteobacteria bacterium | reverse complement strand
TATGGAACATATACCAAATCTCTCAGAACGACAAATACGGATCCTCAAAGCAATCATCGAGGAATATATTGCAACCGCCGAACCGGTAGGGAGCGAGACGTTGGATAAAAAATATTCTTTAGGAGTGTCTCCCGCGACCATCCGCAATGAAATGGTGAGACTTAGTGACATGAAGCTTCTGCATCAGCCGCATACGTCTGCCGGCCGGGCACCGACGCCGGTTGCGATGCGTTACTACGTCGATCACCTCATGAAAACGAAGGACATGTCCGTAGCTGAGGAGGTCGCCGTAAAAGATAAAATTTGGGATTACCGGCAGGAAATAGACAAACTCCTTCGGGAAGCGACGAAGGAACTGGCGGACCGCACAAAATCACTTGCGATAACGGCGACAAAAGATGGCGATCTCTACTACTCAGGGACTGCGCATATACTCGATAGCCCGGAATTTTTTGATTTTGAGTTAACCCACGATCTTTTAGGGACGCTCGATGAATTTGATTATTGGTGGAAGCTTTTGGAGACCCACACAGATCCCTCTGCGATTCTTTTGGGTGAAGAGCTCGGGGGTAAAAATTTATCTCAGTGCGGGTACATCTATACCAAGTTTGCCACTCCGCATATATCCGGAGCTATCGGTGTTGTAGGCCCGTCGAGATTGAATTACACGTCGATAATACCCGTAGTTCGTTATCTGGGTGGGCTTATTGATGAATTTGCAGGAAGTTGGTGACACCCAATGAATGACATAATAAAAAATTCAATGAAGAAGAAACAGAATGATGAAGAAGATGAATTACCCAAGCAAATAGAGGAGTGGAAGGGGAAATACCTGCGGGCATTGGCGGATTATCATAATTTAGAAAAACGGTCACAGGAAGAAAAGTCTCATGTGCATGTATTTGCCGCGGAAATGGTACTCGTGAAGCTCCTGCCCATTGTGGATACGCTTGAACGGGCACAAGAGCATCTGAAGGATACAGGACTTGGTCTAGCGCTCAAAGAATTGGAATCGTTTTTAGTGATGCACGGGGTGAAAAAAATGAGTGTCGTAGGCAGGTTTTTTGATCCGGATAGCATGGAATGCATAGAAGTGGTCGAAGGAGAAGAGAATATGGTGATTACCGAGTTACGTCCGGGGTATACACTCCATGACAAAGTAATCCGGGTCGCACAGGTGAAGGTGGGGAAGAAAATCGAATCTGTAAATGACAAATCTGCAAACATACAAATGAATAATTAAATGAATTAATTTAATAAAAGGAGGAAAACTATGGCAAAAATAATTGGCATTGATCTTGGTACGACAAACTCGTGTGTCGCCGTCATGGAAGGGGGATCTCCCAAGGTGATCCATTCTGCGGAAGGCAAAAATACGGTTCCGTCCGTCGTTGACCCCATAAAAAATATTGTGGGTGATGTAGCTAAACGTCAAATGGTCATTAATCCAAAGTCCACGGTATTTTCCGTGAAGAGACTCATGGGACGAAAGTTCTCTGACGCCTCTGTACAAAGGGACAGTAAGTGGCTTCCCTATACCATAAAAGCCGGAAAAAATGATATGGCCGTCGTCGAAGTTGAAGGTCGGCAATTCACCCCGCAGGAAATTTCAGCCAAAGTATTGGCAAAAATAAAAGCCGATGCGGAAAAATATTTAGGAGGCTCTATCACGCAGGCGGTCATCACGGTGCCCGCGTATTTTGACGATAGCCAGCGACAGGCCACCAAGCAGGCTGGGGAAATAGCGGGACTCGAGGTTCTCCGTATCCTCAATGAGCCCACTGCAGCCGCGCTTGCGTATGGATTGGATAAAAAAAACGTACACACGATCGCTGTGTATGATTTGGGTGGCGGGACGTTTGATATTTCGATCCTCGAGCTTGGGGATGGGGTCTATGAAGTAAAAGCCACGAATGGAGATACGCATTTGGGAGGCGATGATTTTGACAAAGTGATTCTTGATCATTTTGCTGACGAGTTCAAAAAAGAACATGATGTGGACTTGCGTCGCGATCCACAAGCGCTACAGCGCCTGCGGGACGGCGCGGAGAAAGCAAAAATCGAACTTTCCAGTTCCCTTGAAACGGAGGTAAATCTTCCGTTTATTACTCAAGGCCGCGATGGACCTCTGCATCTTGTCATGAAGTTGACGAGAGCCAAGCTCGAATCGATCGTGAGCGAGCTTATCGAGCGTTCGATTGAGCCGGTCAAAAAGTGCCTGGATGACGCCAAGATGAAAACGGGTGATATCAATGAAGTGGTTATGGTGGGAGGCATGACGAGGATGCCCAAGGTGGTCGATGTTGTGAAAAGCTTTTTTGGGAAAGATCCCAACCGGTCAGTCAATCCCGATGAAGTGGTGGCAATCGGCGCCGCGGTTCAGGCGGGCGTACTTTCCGGTGATGTTAAAGACGTCGTCCTTCTGGATGTCACTCCGCTCACACTCGGGGTAGAGACACTCGGAAGTGTTTCGACACCACTTATTACCCGAAACACGACTGTTCCAACGAGCAAGAGTGAAATATTTTCGACAGCCGCCGACAGTCAGACATCGGTCGAAATAAACGTACTCCAAGGAGAACGGCCGATGGCTGCGGATAATAAATCACTCGGGCGCTTTGTTTTATCCGGAATTCCTGCGGCTCCACGAGGTGTGCCGCAAGTAGAAGTGACGTTTGATATCGACGCGAGCGGCATCCTCAATGTGACCGCCAAAGATAAGGCGAGCGGGAAGGTATCCAACATCACGATCACCGGTTCGACGGGACTTTCCAAAGATGAAGTGGAGAAGATGAGGAAAGAAGCGGAAGAGCATGCCGCGGAGGATACGGCCAAAAAGGAAAAAATAGAAACCCGAAATCACGCCGATAATATGCTCTATACCGCGGAAAAGACCCTGAAAGATATGGGAGACAAGGTCAAGCCCGAGGATAAAACAGCGGTCGAAGAAAAAATGAAGGCACTCAAAGATATGTTGGATACGGGATCTAAAGAAGATTTGGAAAAAGCAACGAACGAACTGTCTGAAGTTGCTCAAAAAGTTGGGGCAGCGGCATATCAAAGTCCACCGAGTGGTGAGCAGCCATCAGCTGACAGCGGTCAGCCTTCAGCAGAACAGGGAGATGATAAAGCGAAGAGTGGGAATGGGAAAAAGAAAGAGGAAAAGAAAGTAGAAGAAGGAGAAGTGGTTTCTTAAATAAGCGAATAATGAAATAAGAGAATAATTGAATACCTTAAATAGGCGCGCTCCAGGCGCGCCTATTTGATATAATCAATAGATTATGGCGACAAAACGCGATTATTACGAAATTTTAGGAGTTTCTAAAAGTGCTTCCGTGGATGAGATCAAGAAGGCGTACCGGAAGCTCGCACTTGAGTGGCATCCGGACCGGAATAAAGCGGCCGGGGCTAACGAAAAGTTTAAAGAGATCAATGAGGCATATGCGGTCGTATCGGATCCAAAGAAGCGTGCGACCTATGATCAGTTTGGGGCTGCTGCATTCCAACCTGGTATGGGGGCAGGTGCGTCTGGTCAAGGGCCTTTTGGGGGCGGACAGGGACCGTTTACCTATTCGTGGTCTTCGGGTGGCGGCGGTTCACCATTTGGAGCGGATTTTGAACAAACGATCGATCCGTTTGATATTTTTGAACAGTTTTTTGGTGGCGGATTTTCGCCTCGTCAAGCAAGGGCGCGGCGGGAAGTGTACGAAATTACCATTGATTTCATGGATGCAGTAAAGGGGGTCACAAAAGAAGTGCATATCCCCCGTGGTCGGGCAGGGGAAGGGTCGGTCAAGAAAACCATAAAGATTCCGGCTGGAGTAGATACCGGATCGCGCATCCGGTTTGACGATTTTGACATTGTGGTTTCGGTGCGGGCGGATAAACAATATAAACGCGAAGGCAATGACCTCATTATTGATCAGGAAATTTCCTATACGCAAGCGGCATTGGGATCGGTGGTCGAGGTGCCGACCATTGATGGACCACTCTCCATCCGCATTCAACCCGG